>JAHWJF010000277.1 GCA_019348515.1 Chloroflexota bacterium
TCGTGCTGAACCACGACACTCGGCTCTTCGCTCACCACGTCGATCCGGCCAGGACGCACAACAGCAGCGCAAGAACGAGAAACCCGTCTTGAACGCGACCCGCGACGCGCATCCCGCCCGACATCGGCGCCTCCCATCAAACTGGAAAAAGCAAACCCGGCGAGCCTGTCGCCGGATTTCTCATTGTTCCTCGCACTCGCGGGCCTTCCGGCTACCGGCCGGATCGCGGGCTACGTGGGGTACAGAACCAAGAGCAGTACGAGCGCTACCGCAATCAGTCCGACAACCCCAACCGCTCGCAGAACCAAATCCGATGCGCGCAGCGAATCCGCGGCGCGCCGCTCGTTCTCGGTCACGCGTCCCGACCCCTCCCCCGATTGCGTCCCATCCCCGCGCCGCGCCGTCGGGCCGCGATTCCCAAGTCGCTGCCCGCGGTGTCTCCCGCGACGGGCTGTCTTCCGAGGCGATGGTAAGGCTGCTTGCAGCGTCTGTCAATCCGGGTCCGGTTCTGACTCTCGATCCGTGCTTCGAGGACCATTCGGGTGCTTGCCGGAGCCCACTGATTGCGGCGGATTTGTACGCTCGGTTTGGCGCCGCGCTCGGGTTCTCTCACGCTCATCCCGCCTCCGCTTCCGCTCTTCACGGCTACGCTCAGACGTTTTCTTCGGTGCCGAGCCAGCGCTGTTGCCGTCCCTGCTAGCAAGATACGCGCCGCGCGACAAGCGCATCTCAATGACGCGGAGCTCTCTCTTCCGCCGGGGAACCCACTCGACGTGTTCACCGGTGACTTCGAATCCGACCCGGGTATAGGCGGATATCGCCCGGGCGTTGTGGCTGAAAACTTCGAGGCGGATCTCGCTCAATCCCATGCTGTCAAAAGCCTCGTCTGCCACCAATCGCGTCGCTTCGGTGCCGTAGCCCTGCCCCCAGACATCTTTCTCACCGATCACGATGCGAAACAGTGCTGAGACTCCATCTCGCTTGCTGACGCGGTCGGTGAGCGCGGTCGTTCCGATGAGCCGCTTGGTTCGTCGTTCATGGATGGCAAAGCACGTGCCGCGTGCTGACGAAGGGAGGATGAACGTATCGAAATAACCGCGAGATTGGTTGAGGGTGAGTGGTTCGAGATCGTGACGCAGGAGCTGCGCGATCTCCGGATCCGCGTACCAACGCTGGAACGCCTCGCGATTGGCCGGAACGTGCGACCGCAAGGAGACCTGCGCGCCCTTTCGCACCAGCGTGCCACGCTCCCGGTCGTTGTCGTCCAGGCTGGGTTCCAAATGAGACATACGGACGTCGAGACGGCGCCGAAGCCAGCGCTTGATCATGCACGGCATGGTAGCACTGCCGACGGCGTCGTCCCGGGCCCGCGAGGGCTTGAGCGATAGTTCTAGAGCAACCCGACCTCCGCCAAGAGATCGAGTGTCCCGCGCAGATCCGCCAGATCCCCCAGATCAATATCGGGGTGACCCGTTTCGCTCAAAGGGACAAGCCCCTCGGGTGCGGACACACCCGCGATGAGGGGATATTCGAACGTCTCTGAGGCAAAATACTCCTGGCCCTCCTTCGACAGGAGGTAATCGGCGAACGAAAGCGCGGCGTCAGGTGCGGCAGCCCCTTCAATCAAGCCAATGCCAGCGACGTTGATCAGGGATCCGGGGTCCCCGGCCTCGAAGAAGTGGTTTTCGACGGGAAACTCGTCGCCTGCTTCCCGCCCAACCGCATAGAGGTAGTAGTGGTTGACGAGACCCGCATCAATCTCGCCGCTGCCGATCGCCTGAACAATAGCGGAGTTGCTATCGCCAAAATTCACCGTGCCGTTGGCGATCATCGCTTCCAGCCATTCCCTGACGGCATCATCACCTTCCAACAGGCGAAATGCGGTGATGAACGCCTGGAATGATGCGTTTTCTGGCGCCCATCCAACACGCCCGGCCCAAGATGAATCTGTCAGGTCCCGAACCGAAGTGGGAAGATCTTCCTCGGCCACCGCGTCAGTGTTGTAGGCCAGGACGCGCGCCCGACCCGTGACTCCGACCCAGCGTCCTTCCGGATCTCGGAACCGCGGGTCAACGCGATCGAGAAGCTCCGATGGAAGCTGTTGCAAGCGGCCTTCGGCTGCGAGAAGCCCAAGGGCCCCGGCGTCCTGGGCGAGAAATAAACTCGCTGGCGTGTTCTCGCCCTCCTCGAGAATCGTCGCCGCGAGCTCCCCAGTGCCTCCGTAGCGGGCATCGACGGTCGTTCCGGTTTCCTCAGCATACTGTTCCACCAGTGGACCAACGAGCGACTCATTCCGTCCCGAATACAGGGTGAAATCGCCGGCACGGGCATTCGATCCAGTTCCCGCTTCCGGGTCGGCTTCCGGGTCCGCAACAGGATCGGCTTCGAGTTTGGCTTCGTCACCACCGCTCGGTGTCGCCGACTGCGCCATTGCCGACAACGGGCTGATGAAGCCCATGGCCATCAAGCCGGCCGACGCGAAGACCAGGTCGCGACGGCGTATCCGTTCACTTAGCCGATCCTCGGAAACACCGTGTCCCTCGTTCACCACCTGGGCTTGCCCTCCTCTTCACATGGCGCGGTTGCCCCGGATACCGCAGGGCCGAGCCGGCCGTCCTATATCCGACCAATTTGGTCGGATATAAAACGGTACGATGCGAGTGGAGAAAAAATCAACCGGCGGTGTTCAGGCTCCTACGGTCCAACGCCGGCGATCCGTGATGATCTGACCGCGCTTTAACATTGCTGATGCAGGCAAATGGGTTGGACGTCTCTTGGGCTGCTCGTTGGCAGAGGATGTGCATAGTCGATAGTGGTCCGGCGTTCGCGCTGCCAGATGTGACTGCTCGGTGGAGCCCTCGAAATTCGACAGCGACTGAGGATGAGTTGATACTGGATGCTGAATGGTGATCGTACAGATACTGGCCTCGCCGTCGCGGCAGCGGGGCCGGTTTCGCGCTCCAGCAAATCGCCGGTTTCAGGGATATTTGTGACCAGCCAGACGCTTACGAGCAGCGCGGATCCGCCCATCGCCCGCAACGTGGTCCTCCTCATCGGAGACGGCATGGGACAATCGCATCGATTTGCCGGGCAGTTGCTTGCCGCTGGGCGCGATGGCCGCCTCGCAATGGACCGGCTACCACATCTGGGTCAAATGGGCACCATGTCAATCGATCCGACGACATTCGTGACCGACTCCGCGGCTGCCGCGACGGCCATCGCCACCGGGGTGAAAACGCATAACGGCTCCGTCTCGATCGATCCCGAGGGCAGGGAGCGAACGACGATCCTTGAGCTTGCCAAGGCCTCTGGGCGGTCAGCAGGACTGGTCAGCACCTGTCAGATTACCGATGCCACACCCGCCGCCTTCGCCGCCCACGTACCGCACCGCGCTGACCAGAGTGAGGTGGCCCGTCAATATATCGAACGCGCCCAGGTGGATGTGATCCTTGGCGGGGGCGCGGCTCACTGGCTTCCGTACGGGGCGTCACTTCCTCCGCCCCTTCAGGTCGGCGGGGCGTGGCGCGGGACCGGTTCTGAGGGCGATCTGATCGCACGAGCACGAAATCTGGGGTACGAATTCGCAGCTGACGCAGCCGGGCTCCATCGCAGTCTCGATCGACTCCATCAGGAACCGGGGGGCCTACTACTTGGACTTTTCGCCGCCCAGGAATTCTTCAAGCAGGCGGAGGAAGGATGGGGCGCGGTGTACGACCCACCGGTTTCCCTGGCAGACCTGACCTCTGCGGCTATCGACATCCTGTCTCGCAACCCTCACGGGTTCTTCTTGATGGTGGAAGAATCAGCTATCGACCGCATGGCGCACCGGAACAACGCACCGCTGACGCTGAAGGGGGTCCTTGAGCTGGATCGCGCTGTGGAAGTCGCGCTGGCGTTTGCCGACCAGACCCCGGACACTCTCGTCGTTGTCACGGCTGACCACGAGTGCGGGGGCCTCTCGGTGGCCGGTTCAGAAGACCAGCCATACCCGTATGAACCCGGAGGCGGCCTCCTCGACACGCTTCTTGCGGGTGAAGATGGGCCGTTCCCAGTCGCCGACGCGGATTACGGATTCGTGCTTGGTTGGGCAACCACCGGACACACGGCAGCATCCGTACCGGTATCGGCCGTTGGGCCGGGATCAGGACTCCTGTCCGGTTCGATTGAAAACACCGATCTGTTTCATGCCATGGCGCACGCCATGGATCTTGCCGGTCATTGCGCCCGTTCCAGCCGGTCCTAAAGAATGACCGGACCTCAACTCTCCGCTGGGCCGAAGTGATCAAACGCCCCTGGCAGTTCGGTCCTGAGCCGATTGTCGAGTCCCATGATCTCTATGGTCGGCCGGTTCGATTCCATTGGAACGATATCTCCGATGAAGGTGGCCGTGCCTCCGGCCCCTTGCACCGCTCGCTCGATAGCCGCCTTGGCGCCGGGTGGCGCAGTGAAGAGCAGTTCATAGTCCTCGCCGCCACGCATTGCGAGACCGATCCACTCGTCTGCAAATAGCGCGCGCACCGCAGCAGCGACCGGGATCCGCCGCTCATCGATTCGTCCTGACACGCGGCTTGCAGAGAGTATTTTCGGCAGGTCCCCTAACAGTCCGTCGCTGAGATCCATCGCGGACGTAGCGCCGTGCTCGAGCAATACGGTGCCTAGAGCGACCCGCGGTTCTGGTTTCAGATGCGCCTCGATGAGGCGATCGGCGGTCGCGGCCTGCCGCCGCAGGTCGGTGGGGTTCAACGCGAGCAACCGGAGTCCGGCCGCGGAAGCTCCCAGTGTCCCTGTTACCCCGATTAGATCGCCCGCGTTCGCCCCGGACCTCGTCAGCACGCGCCCCCGCCTGCTGTTGCCCAAGGCAGTGACCTGAAATGCCACCGCGCGCGGCGAGCGAACAACGTCACCTCCGGCAACGATCATGCCGTGTTGACGCGCGAGCGCGCCTAGGCCCCGATAGAGAGATTCAAGATCGTCAATCCGTTCGTCACCCCTGAGTCCAAGCGTCACGAATGCCAGTTTCGGATCGGCGCCCATCGCGGCCAGATCCGAAATATTGACGGCAAGCATCTTGTGGCCCAGACTCGCCCAGTCCGTCCAGTCGAGACGAAAATGGACATTCTCAATCAGGCTGTCGGTGGTTACGACAACCCGCTCGCCGGCGACTGGCTGCCAGACCGCCGCATCATCCCCGATGCCAACCTCCAGACCACCGCCGTCGCGCACTTGGGCGGGAAGCGCCGCGGAGAGCCGTTCGATCAGACCAAATTCACCAATGTCTCGAACTCTCCGGTCATTCGTCATGAGCGCGCCTGCCTTTGTGTGTCGCGCCCGCATGACCACACCGCTGATCCCGCATCAGATTCGTTCGCGATTTGCCGCGTTGGTCCAGGATTCCGCGGGACAGTCCACTGGTGAGCCGGGTACCTACGGCTGGTAGCATTGAGCCCATGTCGGGCGCATTCGCCCGACACCGACCACGACGCGAT
Source organism: Chloroflexota bacterium (assembly GCA_019348515.1). GTDB lineage: Bacteria > Chloroflexota > Chloroflexia > Thermomicrobiales > UBA6265 > JACCXM01. Next base: position 5,487 of record JAHWJF010000277.1, read on the forward strand.
ACTGGAGTACTGACCTGACGTCGACAGTTAGCCAT
>JAHWJF010000278.1 GCA_019348515.1 Chloroflexota bacterium
CAGCCAGTATTACCCCGAGTTGAGCAAGGCGATGGATATCGGCGAGTGGGGTCCTGTCGGCACCCCAGATGACATTGCGGACTGGCTGCGCACGTTCGCGGCAGCGGGTGTGGACTACTTCATCTGCCGCTTCGGCTCGCTCGACCAGTTCGGGCAAGTGGAGCGGCTGGCGCGAGACGTCTTGCCGGCGTTCGAGACTTTGGTAGCCGGAGCCACGGCCTAGAACCAATCGCGGTGCGGTGCGCCGAGGAAGGATGCGCGAGTGAGCGACACAACGTTGTCCCCAGGATTACGGCGCGATGCGGAGCTGGTTGCGGCGGTCTGCATGTCGGTCGAGCCGGACGACGTGGTGACGATCATTACCGACGACGATCACCTTGATGAGGCCAACGCTCTGGCGCAGATCGTCGTCGAGCGGGGTGGCTTCCCGATGATCGCCAACAACGAGCATCAGGTCCAGCGCGCGATCGCCGATATGCGCTTCCCGATGGCGCCGCCGCGCAACCTGCACCAGGCGATGACGTCCTCCGACGAGATCATCATCATCACCAACCTGGAATGGGCCAATCGCTTTGCCCACGTCTCGGCGGTCCGCGAATCGTGCGACAACAACGCCAAGATCGCCTCGGTCGAGGAAGGCATCGGCTCCTGGGATCTCTCCGAGGCCGACATCCGGGACGCCACCGACCGCGCCAGAGCGGCGATCGCCGCGCTCGAGGGCGCGAAATGGTGCCGCGTTACCTCACCCGCCGGCACCGACGTCCGGGTCTCCATTGAGGGGCGGCCGGCGTTGGAGGTGACACCGATCAAGAAGCGCGGCCAAATGATGGGGCCGGTGCCCCTCTGGGCGGAAGTCGCCTTCGCTGCGGTCGAGGATCGCACCGAGGGGACGATCGTCGTCGACGGCATCATGCTCGGCATCGGTCTTCCCGGTCAGACCCCGAACCCCATCACCTGGAAGGTCGAGAAGGGCCGCGTTACCGAGATCACCGGCGGCGAAGAAGCCGAAAAGCTGAAGCAGGTCATCGCGGGCGTCCCCGGCTCGGACGTGATCGGCGAATTCGCCTTCGGCACCAGCGAGAAGTCGCCCACCGGCTCGCCATCCGAGAAAGGACTGCTGGGTACCGTCCACTTCGCCCTCGGCGATAACCACAACGCCTATCCGGGTGGCCAGAATGTGAGCACGCTGCATCTCGACGGCAACTGCCTGAACGCTTCACTCCTGATCGAGGACAGCGGGCAGTACGTCATCAAGGACGGCAAGTGGGCGCTGTAGACCAGCCGGCGATCACGGTCGTTTCGCGGGATGACGTCGATCCCATTCCGCTGCCGAATGGAAGCTGGAGCCGGATGGTCCTCACCCGCGAGACGGCTCCCGGAGTTGCCAGCTCCCTCGGCTATTCAGTCTTCACGCCGGGAACCGCGACCGGGATGGTCGCGCATGAGGTCGAAGAGGTCGCCTACGTGCTGGCCGGCCGCGGCGAGATCCGCACCGATACTGACCCAGCACCATTCCGCGCCGGTCAGGCGCTGCACATCCCGCCGGGTCTCTGGCACGCCGTCGTCAATACCGGCGATGAAGACGTGGTGATGGTCTTCGGGTTTCCCCACCCGGCCTACCCACCGACGGAGCGGCGATGAGTCCCAGCGGCCGACCACTGGCGACCGCTCCGGAACGGAGCGACAAGGTAGCCGACGCCGGCCTGCGCGAGCATGTTGCCTGGTCCGGCCGCATCCTCGCCATGGGCGGCCATGGAGACTACACGCTGGGCCACGTCAGCGCCCGCGCGGCCGGCGGCCGGCACATCCTCATGAAGCCAAACGGCCTGGGGCTGGAAGAGGTCTGCCCCGGCGATGTCCTCGCGCTCGATCTAGACGGCGCGAGACTGTCGGGCGAAGGCCCGATCCATCTCGAATACGTGCTGCATACCGAGATCTACAAGGCGCGGCCGGACGTCGGCGCAGTGGTTCACACCCACCCGCCGTATGCCACGGCGTTTGGCGCGACAGATGCGACCCTCGAGCTGCTGAACCACGACGCCGTTCTCTTCCGGGACGGGGTTGCCTACTTCGACGACACGGCGGAGCTGATCGTGCGTCCGGATCAGGGAGAGAGGGTCGCCGCAGCGCTCGGCCACCATCGGGTGCTGGTGATGCGTGGCCACGGCCTGGTGGTTACCGGAGAGACCGTGCCCTGGGCAACCTACGCCGCGCTCACCTTCGAGCGCGTGCTGCGCATTCAGTCGATTGCCCGAACGCTCGGCAATCTCCTGCCCATGACCGTGGAGATGGCCGACCGTGTCTACCCAGAGAAGTACCGGGACGATCATCTCGCTCGGTACTGGGACTATCTCCTGCGCCAGGTGCGGCGTGCGGGGCTCGCCGATGGGATGCCCGACGCGAGGGGGTCCCGTGCTTGACCGGTTCACCATCCACCAGCCCCAAAGTGTCGAGGAAGCTTCAGAGATGCTTGCGCGCTTCGGCCCGGACGCGGCGGTCTATGCCGGGGGCACCGAGCTGCTCATCGTGATGAAAGAGCGTCTCGCCCACTTTCCTCACCTGATGGACATCAAGCGGATTCCCGGATTGAACGCCCTCGTGTATGACGCGGAGCGACGAGAGCTCGTCATCGGCGCGGTCGCCTGCCATCGCGATCTCGAGCGCTCGCCGGAGGTGCGTGACCGCTTGCCCGCGCTGGCCGCACTGGAAGCGGCGGTCGCGAACGTCCGGGTGCGCAACGCGGGCACGATCGGCGGCAACCTCTGTTTCGCCGAACCGCACAGCGACCCCGCAACACTGTTGACCGCACTGGATGCCCGGCTGACCCTGGTTGCCGCCACCGGTACGCGTCAGATCCCGATGGCTTCGTTCATTACGGGTCTGATGGAGACGGTCCGCCGCCACGATGAGATTCTCGTGTCCATCACAGTGCCGGAGCCGGCGGCCAACTCCGGTGTCGCCTACGAACGATTCAAGCTGCACGAGCGCCCGACCGCGGCCGTCGCGGCGGTGATCACGGTGGTTGAAGGCACGATCGCCGATGCCCGGATCGTCGCCGGCAGCGTCGGCGTCCGGCCGCAACGGCTCCTCGGGACCGAAGTGATGTTGCGGGGACTACCGGCGATGGAAACGTCCGCGGTAACCGTGGCTGACTTCATCCGGGACGAGGTCGAAGTTACCGGCAATCTCTTTGAGTCCGATCCATACACCCGCCAGCTCGCGCGCACGGTTGGCCGCCGGGCTATCGCCGCCGCAATTCGACGCGCAACCGGCGAGGAAGGCGGTCGCCTTGCCGCGTGATACTCCCGCTACACCGGTAATGCTCTTGGAAGCGACCGTGAACAACCGGCCGGTTTCGCTCGAGATCGAGCCGCGGGCAATCCTGCTCGACGTCCTGCGCGACCACCTGGGGCTGACCGGCGCCAAGCGATCCTGCGACACGCAGGTCTGCGGCGCCTGTACGGTCCTCCTCGATGGCTCGCCCGTGAGCGCCTGCTGCACCCTCGCCTACGAGGCCGGCGGCCGGACGGTCGAGACGATCGAAGGTCTGGCGGGACCCGACGGGCTTCACCCGATCCAGCAGGCGTTCGTCGATCGGGTGGCGATCCAGTGTGGGTTTTGCACTCCTGGCTTCGTCCTCACGACCAAGGCACTGCTCGCCGAGAATCCTTGTCCAACTCGTTCCGAGATCGCGGATTTCCTGGGCGGGAACCTGTGCCGTTGCACCGGATACTGGAACATCCTCGACGCGGTCGAGGACGCCGCCAGGCGCCTCGCCGCCGCTCCCACATCCAGCCAGGGACCATCCTCATGAGCGTATCCGCAATGGCGCCACCGGGGCACACCGCTATCGGACACGACGCGCCTCGGATCGACGCCGTCTCCAAAGTGACCGGCGCAGCCCAGTTTGCCGGCGATCTCCACCTGCACGGGATGGCCTATGGCCGTCTCTTGCGAAGTCCGTACGCCCACGCCCTTATCACGAGTATCGACACCAGCCGGGCTAAGGCGCTCCCGGGCGTGATCGCGGTGATGACCGGCCGGGATCTGCCCGCGGCCGACCCCTTCTACGGGCACGCGCTCAAGGATCGGCCGATCCTGGCGCTTGATCGCGTGCGGTTCGTTGGCGAGCCGGTCGTCGCTGTTGCCGCGGAACATGCGGCGATCGCCGACGAGGCGATGACCCTCATCGACGTCGACTACGAAGAGCTCCCCACGGCAACGACGATCGAGGAGGCTCTCGCGTCTGACGCGCCGCATTTACATGACGTGGCTAGCCTACGCCCTGGTCTCTTTCACGGTCTGGGAGAGATCCGACTCGAACCCGGCAATGTCTGCTACCACCATGCGTTCACGCGGGGCGACGTCGAGCGCCTCTTCGCCGAGGCGGACGTCGTTGTCGAGGGGGAGTACACCTTTCCCGCGGTCTACCAATACTCGCTGGAGCCGCACACCACCATCGCCCAGTGGAGCGGCGACGACGATCTCACCGTCTGGTCATCGTGTCAGCATCCGTTCCTGGTTCGCGCCGAGCTTGCCGATCTCTATGCCTTGCCGGTCGCGGCGGTCCGCGTCGTGGTGCCCTATCTCGGCGGGGGTTTCGGCAGCAAGTCGTACACGAAGATGGAGCCCATCACGTCAGCGCTCGCCCGCAAGGCCGGCCGGCCGGTGCGGATCGCCAACAGCGTCGACGAGTCGATGGTCACGACCCGGCGGCATGGCATGAATGCCTGGATGCGCACCGCCGCGACGAGCGAGGGCCGGCTCCTCGCGCGTGAGGTCCGCGCCTGGTTCGATACCGGCGCCTATGCCGATAACGGACCTCGCGTCGTCGCCACCGGTGCCGACGCCGCTCCCGGTCCCTATCGCTGGGAAGGGGTGCGGGTTGACGCCTGGGGCGTCTACACCAACACCTCTCCCGCCGGCTCCTACCGCGCCTTTGGGGCGAGTCACCTGCAATGGTGTGGCGAGCTGCAGGTCGACGAGATCGCGCGCCGCTGTGGATTGGACGCCCTGCAAATCCGGGAACGAAACCTCCGGCATCGCGGCGAATCGGTGCGACCGGGTGGCAAGCCGCTCGACGCGGATCTGATCGGCGACATCAGGAAAGTCGCGATCGGGCTCGATTGGGAGACGCCCAAACCGGAGGGGATTACCGGCCGCGGCATGAGCGTCGGACTTCTCGCCGCAGGAGCGCACCCGGTCTCAACCGCGATCGTGCGGATGGAGGCAGACGGCGGCGTGGCTCTCCTCGTCAGCTCGACCGAAGTCGGTCAGGGGGCGCGAACGGTCTTCGGGCAGATCGTGGCCGAGGAGCTTGCCCTGCCGCTGGAGAAGGTGCGGGTACGCAGCGGCGATACAAGCGTCACCCCCTACGACCGCTCGACCGGCGCGAGCCGCTCGACGACGATCGCGGGTCTGGGGGTGCTGCGCGCCGCCGCGGATATTCGAACCCAGCTTCTGGGCATCGGATCGCGCGTCTTCGGTCTTCCCGAGGAGGCGTTGACGGTGCGGGCGGCC
>JAHWJF010000279.1 GCA_019348515.1 Chloroflexota bacterium
GCTGCGACGTGGCGTCCACGCCGGCCCGGGCCAGGCACGACGCCACCGCCTCCTTCCTCAAGGGCAAGGCCTCGGGGCCGAAACGGCGCAAGCGGGCCGCGGGGGGCCTATGGGGCGGGAGGGCCGGGGCGGGCAACCGGGGCCGAGCGCGCCCGGTGGGCGGGGGGGGCGGGGCGGACCGGCCGCGCCCGGTTCGGCGCCAATGTAAGTGGCATCACTCGAATTACTATTCTTATTCTTGATCTTCTTCTTCTCGGCCTCAGACTCTTTCTTCTTCCCCTTACCGTTCTTGCTCTTCCCATTACCGTTGCTATTGTTGTTGCTCTGGGCAACTACCTCGCCGAGTCCCAGGGACCCGAGCAAGGCCAACCCGGCGACGCTAAGTGAGCCCAACACACCACGCCGATCACCGGCGCTTGTGAGAACCTTCAACGATTGATCGAAGCGGCTTTCGTCCTCAATCATGGCTTCCAATCGGCACTCTACTGGCGAGCGCGCAACCCGTTGAGGAACCCCGTCGAACTAACGCGGGGGCACCACCGAAACCCCGCACCGCGCAGACGTTTCGCCGCGCGAAGGACTCGGGGAAATCGCTACATCATGACGCATATTCCGCAGATGTTTCAACTATTCCGATAACATAAAGGCCCCTAGTGTCATCGATTGGCGCCACATAAGCCGCTTATTAGATCGTCAGTTGCGGTGATTACGAAGCCGTTTACATGGGGGTTCTACTCATGTGACTACCGCAAAAATGAGGATCGAGTCCGCGCCGGGAGCACGGCATCCTTGGTGAGTCGTCTTCGTGCCAGCGCGACGACGGCCCCGGATGGTTCCGGGACCGTCCTCCTGGTCACGACTACTCGTCGGTGTGCAGATCGAGAGACCGCGTGAATTCGTTCAGACGCTAGGGACTGGGCATCTTTCAGCCGCGGCCCTTTTCGACTACCTTCGCTGTGCTCCGGTTATCGTTGCGGTTGATGATGGTGATGTCCTCTCCATCCTTGCCAGCATTCGTATCGTCGTCGTCACTTTGCGAATCGTCATCAGATGCGTTGGCCGACCCCTCGTCGCCACCATCGGCAGTGGCGACCGGCGGCCCAAGCTCCAACGAAACCGTGACATCAGTTGGGTAGTCGATAGCGCCGCCATTGATTTCGGCTGACCCGGCAACGTCGCCGGTGGCGATGGAGTTGCCCGTATTTTCACCGGTGATGATCTGGCCGATATTGACCTCGCCGCCCGTTGTGGCTGAGGCAACACCCCCGTTACTCGCTTCAGCCGCCTGTGGCTCCGTCGTGGACGGCTGAGCACTCGCGGCGGGAATACGCGCGCTCGCGCCCGTGAGTGCAACTACCGCAGCGATTCCAACTCGGATCAATGCACCACGGACCCCTGCCGCGCGTGGCGCAGCGCCAGTACTCGCATTGCCGGGTGGCTGCATGAGCCCCTCCCTCGAATCTCATTGGTGGCTGCCCTACACGGACCATGGAGTAGTCCGGCGGCAGCCCGCTTCGGGAGGCGGGGCTCTCCTTGCATACCGAACGTACATCGGCGGTGGCGGGCGCGCGCCGCACACGGACCCCCGGAAGTCCCAATGCGTTGGGATCGCGCCACCTGCCCGAATCCCGGCACCAGTGGGAAGATTGGCGCCTGGCACCACACGCGAAGAGGCCCGGGCATCGACCCGGGCCTCAGAACGCTTGATTGACGCCGCCTCGTTCGTCACGAGGTCGTGGGTGAGATGCTAGATCGCGTCGCGCGAACTCGCTCCAGTGCGAACCTCTTCGACCCGCACCGTCTCGCCAGTCTCGTCGACCGTCTCCTCAGCCGTCACCACTCGTACGCCGTCGGCGTCCGAGCGCAGGGTCTCCTCCGTCGCGGTCCCGGTGGTCCTAGTCGTTGCCGGCACCACAGGTGCCTGCGCTTCCTCGCGGAACTCCTTCACCCCTTGACCAAGCGATTTTGCGATTTCCGGCAGTTTGCCCGCACCGAAGATGATCATGATGATCACCAGGACGATAACGAGCTCTTGCCAACCGAGACCAGCCATGATTGTCCTCCCCCGACGGGGTTTCGCCGTGCATCAGTGCCCGCGGGATCGGGCGATCATTGCGTGCAGCGGTCTTTCTACCACGAACTGGTCGTGCCGCGCCGCTATGGAGTGATTTCGACCCGCATCCCGACCGCGGACCACTGGTACATCCAGTCCGCCACGTCCATCGGCAAATTGACGCACCCGTGGCTCATCGGGGTGCCAAAATTGTTGTGCCAGTACGTGCCGTGAATAGCATGTCCGCGATCGGTGAAATACAACACGTCAGGAACATCAGGGACGTTGTAGTACTCCCCGCCCAGCACCCCCTCCATGGTCTGCGATTCCAGCTTGGAGAGGACCCGGTAGCTACCGGGAGGCGTGGCGAACTTGGCCGTGCCCGTGCTGACATGCCCCTGCCAAAGCACCTGGTCGCCCTGGTAAGCCCAGAGATACTGGAGCGTGATGTTGATGAGCACCCATTTCTCGCCATTGGGATCAGCCGGCACGCCGCTGACGGTCGCCGCCGGCGGCGGGGTGAAGAGCTCTTCGCTGTAGACCGGGAGCTCCCCCTGCGCGCTGGGGGTGGTATCGAGACGCAGGCGCTCGACCATCATCTTCCCGATGGGAACAATCGCCGGATTCTCGCCGGCGCGCTGGGCGAGTTTGCCGCGTTCGAAGACCTGATAGGTGACACCATCGATCTTGTAGGGCTCGGTGAGCGGGTTGCCGAGGTACGTCGCCCCACCCGTCGCCTCCCAAAACGCCTTGAACTCACCAGCGACCGCATGGCTCGTCTCCGGCACGAATTGCCACGTCGGGGAGTCGGGACGCTCCACCGGTTGCAACGGCGCCCAGGCGCGCGCCACAAGCGCGGCCTCATTCGCGGCGGCGCTGCCGCTGCCGGACGCCCGGCGCAGCACGAACGGCTGTAGCTGGCGCCCGAGATCGCCGAAATGCACGACCACGCCGTTCGGGTCGTCGGGGTGGTATTCGAACCGCCCGTAGTCGTAGTACTGGACGACCCGGCCATTCTCCTGAATCTCTGGAGTCAGCGGATTGCCCCACGACGCGGCTCCGCCCCAGGCACGCCAGCTATCGAGGAACACGCCATCGACGGCGTGCCCGGTTTCAGGGATATAGACGGTCCTCGGTGGAGCCCAATCCACGTAACCGGGTGGTGGTCCGGACGGAGGCGGCGCCAACCATGGGCTGGTGACCAACTCGGCAACATCCTCGTCTGGCACCGCGGCCGTCATCCCATCGGTCGTCGCTTGAGGCGCCGCCGCTTGCCCCGGCGCAATCGGTTGGCCATTGGCGTCGTACGAAACGGCCAGACCGGTCGCGGGATCGATGAGATTGCCGGCGGCATCGAAGTAGAGTCCGGAGGCCGCGTCGATCGGCGCTCCGTCGGCTCCGATTGCCAGCGGCGCGCCCGTGACAGGGTCGATCATATTGCCGTTGGCGTCGTAGGATGGCGCAGCGGCAGCCGGTGCGGCCTCGACCCAACCGTCGCCAGTGTCACCTTCCCAGACATCAGCAATCGTTTGATCGACGACGTCGCCGATGTCGGTCATCTGACTGTTGGCGGCGGGATCGACCCACTCCCCCTCGCTCTGCGCGCTCGCCGCCCGCGGCAGGACCACACTGCCGGCGCCGCTGAGTAGCGTCGAGCATGTGAGCACGACGGCGATGGCGAGCCGCCCCCTCCGTGGCCGAACGCTCCCCGCTCCCCCTCGACACCCACCGGTCATCGGCGCCCCCTTCATCGCATTCGTGATGGACCCAACCGCCGGCTCGAGCCCAACCTTCGAGCGCGGTGGTTGCCGCTTTCGGTACGTCACTCGGCGGGGAAGAAACGCACGGCACGGGATAGGTATTCAGAGTCGCAGTCTAGCGAACACGCGGATTCGCCGCAAACCTCTGTGACAGTACGTACAGGCACAGACGATCGAAGCGTCGGTTTTGGGACTGAAGTACCGAAGTTCCCTGCCCATGGGACACGAATCGTCATTTTCTTGGAGGGTTTCTTGGAGGATCCTCCCGGTCCGGACTGAGATCGAGATCAAGGCTGATGTCGAGCGCGGGCGCGGAGTGTGTCAACGCCCCGACAGAGATGAGGTCGACTCCGGTCGCGGCGATCTCGGCGACAGTCTCGAGCGTCACCCCACCCGAGGCTTCCAAGAGCGCGCGGCCATCGGCGAGTGCGACGGCCCTCTGCAGCGCCGCCACGTCCATATTGTCGAGCAGCACAACATCCGCACCCGCCTCGAGCGCTTGCGCCAGCTCATCGAGCGTCGTCACTTCGATCTCGATGCGCAAGGTGTGGGGGGCGTCTTGACGGGCCAGCGAGACGGCACACGCGACCCGGTTCTTGCCGCCGATTGCGGCGAGGTGGTTATCCTTGATCAACACGCCGTCGGTCAATCCGAACCGGTGGTTGTGACCTCCACCATGCCGAACCGCGGCCTTTTCCAGTGATCGTAGGCCGGGCGTCGTCTTGCGGGTATCGACGATGCGCGCCTTCGTGCCCCGGACGGCGGCGACGTAACGCGCGGTGATAGTCGCCACGCCGGAGAGACGCTGCAAGAGATTCAGCGCAATTCGCTCTGCGGCGAGCAAACTCCTGGCGGATCCTTCAACGCTGGCGATCGACGTCATCGCCGCCACCGCGGCACCGTCGGCGACGAGCGGGGTGAAGATCGTTGTGGGATCGACGCGGCGAAACACCTCGCCCGCGACCTCAAGTCCCGAGATGACACCAGGCGCCTTGGCCAGGATCGTGCCTCGCGCGTGTCGCTCCGCTGGAACCGTCAGCGTCGAGGTGACATCGCCGCCGCCGATGTCCTCGGCTAGTGCCAGGTCGAGGAGGCGAGAAGTCGAGGAGTCGAGCAGGGCGAGGGTGACGGGGGAGGGGAACGAGGGTGACGGGGTCATACCTGGCCGACTTGGCATCTCGCCGTCTCGCCGCCTCACTCCTCGACTCCTCGACTCCCGACTCCGTACGCCTAGTGTGCTCCGAACCCGGCCTCCTGGGGGAGACGGGGTGCGTACCAGCCCATTCGATAGCGGAAGCCACCGCCGCGAGAGGGACGGCGGCCGACCGCGCGAAAGCCAATACTCTCGTACCAGCCCTTTCCAGTCTCGTCGGCCTCGAGGGTCATGGGTTTGCGCCCGCAGCGGCGCAGCGCGTCGACCAGCGCGGACCGGCCATACCGTTGCCCTCGCCACGACGGCGCAACCGCCAGCCAGGGCAGCTCATAGCTCAGTCCGGCCTTGCGTAACCCGTAGACCGCGATCAAGGCATCGCCATCGATCCAGCCGTAGATTTCGCCTTCCGCATCGGCGCGCAACGCGGCGATCGCATCCGTCGCGGCCTCAGCCGAACCAAGCGATGGACAGTCGGCCAGGAGGCCCGCCGCCGCCTCGTCGAGACCCGGCGGCAGTGGACCCCACCCCGGCGCCCGATTCCCGACTTC
>JAHWJF010000280.1 GCA_019348515.1 Chloroflexota bacterium
GATAGACGTGGTGGAAGTGCCCTTCATTCCCTTCTTGTATCCCGAGCGACTGCTCCACTCAGGACGGCGATCTGGGGTCGGCCAGTATGCCACGACGACGAAAGGTCCGCGCATCCGTCGGGAGCGCTGGCTGGCGGTCACTGCTCGGGTCCAGCGCGAGGAGCTTCGGGCGGTGGCGGGAGACTTCAGGGTGTCTCGTGCGCCGGTGAGGTCGGTGGTGCCCGCGATCGTCGTTGAAGAACACGTCTCCTAGGCCACGGCACCAAGGATGCTTGCGCGATAAACGGCGTCCGTCTGCTCGCGGCTCAACCAATCTCGTTCTCGGTCGGGAAGCGCAAGACCCGCGGCTGGTTAGTCGTCGAGGAGATGGACTTCGTCTCGCTGGCTCCGACCCGAGCAGGCGCGGCGACGCCGTCGCGCTGATTGAGGACGGCACTACTTGGTGAACTCTGCGCGGCCAGGGACATGACCGACCGGGCCGAGAAGGATGCGAAGGTTGTGGATGGTTGCGAAGGCTGCAAAGGCTACGGGAGGCAGACGGTGGCAATTCTTGCCTCGGCGTGACACTCAGATCGCAACGCGAACCTAAAACCGCCGGCGCGCGCGGGGATCCATCACGTCGCGCAGCCCGTCGCCGAGCAGGTTGAAGGCGAGGACGGTCAGAAGGATGGCGATGCCGGGGAAGGTGGAGAACCACCAGGCCTCTCGCAGGTAGTTGCGGCCATCGGCGATCATCACGCCCCAGTCGGGCGTCGGCGGCTGGGTGCCCAGACCGATGAAGCCGAGCGCGGCCGTCGTCAGCACGGCGAAGCCAATGTCCATCGACGCTTTCACCAGGATCGTGGGGAAAGCGTTGGGCAGGATGTGCGTGAAAAGGACGCGGCCGCGGCTTGCCCCAATTGACTGCGCGGCTTCCGCGAACTGGGAGTCGCGCAGGGCAACGACGTTTGCCCGTGCCAGGCGGCAGTACCCCGGCCACCAGACGAGGGAAACGGCGATCATCACGTTGAACAGCCCCGGACCCAGCGCCGCGGCGAAGGCCATGGCCAGGATCAGGTCGGGGATGGTGAGGAAGATGTCGGTAGCGCGCATGATCCCCTCGCCGAGCCGGCCGCCGAAAAACCCGGCGATGGCCCCCAGCAAGGTCCCCACGGTGAAGGCCAGGACGATGACGACTAGGCCGGCCACGAGCGAGACGCGGGCGCCGGCGATCACCCGGGTAAAGACATCGCGCCCGGCCTGATCGGTCCCAAAGAGATGTTGTGCGGAGGGGGCCTCGAGGCGCTCCTTGATGTTCAGCGCCCCAGAGACATCATCGGGGTACGGCACGAAGAACGGGCCGGCGACGGCAATGGCCAGAAGCACGCCTATGATGGCCAGGCCGACCATCGAAAGCGGACTCTGCCGAAATTGGCGCAAGGCCCGCCGCTGCCGCTCCCCAAGACCAAGGAATGATCGCCGCGACACCTCGGGTGCCGCCCGGACCAGGGTGGGAATCGCGCCTTCGGCGCTCATGCCCGGCTCACCCGGGGGTCGAGCGCACCGTAGGTCACGTCGACCAGAATGTTGATGACACTGAAGACGAGCCCATACAGCAGTGCAATCCCCATAATCGGCATGAAATCGAGGCTGAGCGCCGATTTGGTGGCGTAGAGTCCCAGTCCGGGCCAGTCGAAGACCGTCTCGACCAGCACTGAGCCACCCATCGCCCAGCCAAACGAGAGCCCAACCATGGTGACGGTGGGGATGAGCGCGTTGCGCAGGGCGTGGCGCGTCACGACCTGGCGTTCCGTGGCTCCCTTCGCGCGTGCTGTGCGCACGTAGTCCTGGCCCAGGGTTTCTAGCAGCGTCGCCCGGGTGAAACGCATGATGGTCGCCATGGCAGGAAAGCTCAGGGTGATCGCCGGTAGCAGGAGCTGCCGCACGCTATCGCCGAGTGTCGCCCACTGCCCGGAGAGAAGACTATCGACCGTGTAGAGTCCGGTGAGCGTCGGCGGCGCCTCGGCCAAGGAGGCGAGACGCCCGCTCACCGGGAGCCAGCCGAGCCGCAGCCCGAAAAAGATCTGAAACAGGATGGCCAGCCAGAAAGCCGGCAGGCTCACGCCGAGGAGCGCGACGATGCGGGAGACCTGATCCGCCGGCCGATCGGCGCGTACCGCCGCGAGGATCCCGAGCGGAACACCAAGCAGGACGGCGATGAGCATGGCAAAGAGGACGAGTTCGAATGTGGCCGGCCAGTAGACGGCAAGGTCTTCCAATACCGGCCGCCGGGAGAGGATGGAGCGGCCCCAATCCCCCTGAAACAGGCCGCTCAGGTAGTTCCAGTACTGAACAGGCACAGGATCGTCGAGACCAAACTCCCGCCGGATTTGCTCGTACATCTCGGGCGTCGCTTGTGCCCCGGCCGCCAGACGCGCCGGGTCACCGGGCACGATCCGCGACAGCGCGAACGTCAGCAGCGACACCCCGAACAACGTCGGGACGATGAGCAATACGCGGCGCAGGATGTAGGTGGCGAGACTCACTCAGGTTCCTGATGCGGCACCGGCAGAAAGGCAATCTCCTGCCGGCGCCGCGCGCCGAAGTTCAGACAGCGCGATCTACTGGTAGCCGAACGTCCGCAAGTCACCGCCCATGACCGGGGTGTACGGGTCGGTGAGCTCCGGCACCCAGGCTTCATTAGGAATCTCGGTGTAAACCCAGATCTCGACGGCATCGTTGACGAGCATCAGCTGAGCCTCGTCGTAGAGTGCTTTACGGTTCTCCTGGTTCGTGTCCGCGCGCGCATCCTCCAGCAGCTTGTCAAAGGTGGGATTCATGTAGTGCGAGGCGGCCGCCCAGAACCCGGCCTGTGACGAGTGGTACGCCTGCCAGAGGAAGTTGTCCGGGTCGAGGTAATCCGACCCGGAGTAGACCGCCATCGAGTCCGGCGCGGTCTCAGCTTCGACCGCGGTGGCGACCATGTCGGGCCAGACCATCGGCACCATGTTGACCGTGATGCCCAGTTCTCCCGCTTTCTCGAGCAGGATCAGCCCGAAGAGCTCTTCGGTAGTGTCACCGGTGACGTAGACGTAGTCCATCTCGAAGCCATCGGGGTGGGCACTCGCCGCCAGCGCGGCCTTGGCCGCCTCCATGTCGTGGCGCAGCACCGGCAGATCCTTCTTGTGCCACGGCTCGAGGCCCGTTGCCAGGGGACCCTCCATGATCGTGCCCCGTCCGGAGACAGCCTCCAGAGCGGCCTCGTAATCGAAGGCATGCGAGAGTGCCTTGCGCACATTGATATCCGACGTTGGTCCGACCTGGTTGTTCAGCTTGATGGCGAAAGGGGTCATCGACGGGGTCTGGTTGGCCACGAACTGGCCAGTGGCAGCCAGGGCCTCGAGATCCTCGGGCGAGAGCCAGTCGCCGTACTGGACCTCGCCTGTCTCCATGGCGATGCGCTTTGTCGCCGACTCGCGAATGATGCGCCAGACGAAGGTGTCGATCGGCTTAATGCCGTTCTCGGGATCGAACCAGTACTCCGGGTAGCGCGTGAACTCATAGGAACTGCCGAGTTCCCAGCGCGCGATCGTGTACGGCCCGCCACCGGCCTCGTTTTCCTTCAGCCAGGCCTCGCCCTCATCGCCATCCACATCGTGTTCCTGCACGACCGTGGGATTCGCGACGAACAGCCAGGGGAGGACCGCGTCATAGGGCGCGAATGGCTTGAGCAGGTTGATGTTGAGCGTAGTGGGGTCGACAACCTCGATCGAGTCCTGATCCATCACGGTGGCGAACATCCATGCCACGCCGAGGTTCTTGCGCAGCATTCGCTGAAAGTTGTACTGCACGGCCTCGGCGGTTACCGCCGAACCGTCGTGAAAGGTCGCGTTGTCAGCCAGCTTGATTGTCCAGGTGGTCGCATCCGGGCTGCCGACGACTTCAGTCGCCAGCAACGGTTTCAGCTCGCCGGGGTTTCCTTCGTACCGCAACAGAGCATCGTAGACGGCTTTCTGGCCCCAAGCGATGGAGTAGTCGTGCCCTGTGTGGGGATCGAGGTTGCTGATGTCTTGCGGGCTGCCGTAAACGAGGGCGTTCGCTTCGGGCTGAGCACGAAGCCCGCGCCGTGGAGCTGCCAGCGTCGGGGTTGGCGCGTTGTGGCTTAGTCCGCTCGCCACAGCGGCGGCTCCTGCGACCTTGAAAAAGGTGCGGCGGTCGATACTCTCGGTGCGAAACGCTTCGTGCAGATCGGCGATGTGCCGCTCGCGCGGGGTGTAAAACGCCACGTCTTGACCCTCCTCAGTTGCCCTCAGGACGATGCAGTACGATTCCTATTCCGGCGCGTGTGCCCTCGTTGGGGCCATCCAGCATCGTCGATATAGTCGCGCAAGTTTATTGTACCCCTCCCCCAATCCGGACCGATGCGTCAGAATCCGCGATGAAGTCGACCCCATCCGTCGGCGTGCGCATCGAATTGGAACGGAGTCGTTCATGACCGCCGTGGAGCAGCATGGTATCTCCTGGGAGCGTGATTGGGACGCGGCCATCAACCTCGCCCGGCAGGAGCGGCGGCTGCTCCTGATCGACGTCGAGAAGGAAAACTGAATCGGCTGCGAGCTGCTGGATGCCGTGACGTATCCAGACCCCGCCGTCGTCGTCGCCGTCACGGAAGTCTTCGTTCCCTTGCGGGTCGATTTCCGCGATCCCCACTTCCGGGAACTGAACGTCGTCTGGCTGCCGACGGTGATCATCCGCGACTACCGCGGCCGCGAGCACTACCGGAATGTCAACGCCGCCCCGCCCGACGATTTTCTCGACGTGCTGGCGCTCGGAGAGGCGCACGCCCGTCTCAAGGAAGGACGCCCCGCGGCTCACGCCCGCGCCGAGAAGGTGCTCGCCGATGCGCTCGACCGCCGCGACGACGGACCGCTCCACCCCGAGCTGCTCTACTGGCGCGCGATCGCTGGCTATTTCCGCGGCAACCACGATGGCGAGTTCCGCGACGGCGTCTGGGGCGAATTGTTGCGACGCTACCCGGACTCGATCTGGGCGCACCGGGTGCCGGAATTCCTCGCTCAGGTTGGCGGCGCATTACCGAAGATCCCAGGCAACGGCACGTAGGGCACGTCGTCGTAGCCAAATGCCTCCGGACCGATGACTCGAAGCGCCTCCTGCGTCTTGAGCATCTCTGGCGCGGGGATGCCGAGGACCACCACCCGCAAGCCGTAGCGGACGATCTCGGTCGTGATCGGTTCCGCGGAGTCTTCGTCGACCAGGCAGATAAGATCGGGAACGACGGCCAGGATCTCGCCATCGTCCGTGCGGGCAATGAGGTTCTCGTTCTGGAAATCGATGCGCAGCGCGCGTCCAGCGTCCAAGCCAGACCCTTCGAGTTGGAGAACGCCACGAGCGAATCCGCAGAGGAGCCGGCGCTCGACGTCGACGATCTTGCCGTGAAAGAGACGCTGTCCGCCCGCACCTGAGAGCGCGGCGTCAACGGGGTTGGCCAGAGCGGCGCGCGCCGCGAGCCCGG
>JAHWJF010000281.1 GCA_019348515.1 Chloroflexota bacterium
CCGCTCGCGATCTGACACGCGGAAGCGGGAGGACATAGGCTGCCCCTCCCGTTCGACCAGGTTCAGTAGTGAATGTTCCAGCACGCCCCGCCCGGCTACCGGTTCCGAAGATTGAGCAGTCTCACTGATTTGCGGGTCAGTAAGTCAGAACGATCATTGTACGATAGTGGATACGTTTTGTCAAGCCAAAGCAGCGCGGACTTTTCGCCCGCGCTGCTTCTTTTTCCGCCGACGCCGTTGAATCTACGCTGTTGGAGTTGCTTCAAGTGACACGGCCGGCATCGCGGTCGCGTCGGCGAGCGTGTAGTCGGCACAGTCGGCGACATAAAGGTACCGCGCTACTTCCGGATCCTCGATGTTATCGCGCGTCACAACGGTTGCGCCGGTCACGAACTCCTTCGGATCGAGTGGCTCGCCTGTACTCAGGAAGTCATGCAGAAGCTGAACCGCGACCTCGCCGATGTCCCCGGGATGCTGGGCAATCAAAAGGTCCACGACTTCGCTTCGCAGGTCTTGCACCTGCGTCGGTCCCGCATCGAAACCGACCATCTTGACCTGGCCCTGGAGGCCCTGTTCCCGCAACGCGGCCGCGGCGCCCTGAGCGGAGAACAGATTGGTTCCGAAGATCCCAGATAGATCCGGATCCGATTGGAGTCGCGCGGCGGTTATCTGCGCGGCAACGTTCGCATCATTATTGGAGTATTCCTGGCCGAGGTACTCGATATCCGGGAACTCGTTCTCGATCGCCTCCCTGAACCCCTGCTCCCGCATATCGGTTGTGGAAACGCCCGGTATGGTGTTGACGACGAAGACCTTCCCCGCGCCGCCAATTTGCTCCGCAAGTCCTCGCGCGGCAAGGCGTCCACCCTCAACATTGTCGGTCGCCACGTCTCCCAGTTGAATGTCAGCGTCGATCGTCGTGTCAACGCACAACACCGGTACGCCGGCATCGATCGCCGCCTGGATCGGCGCGATCATCCCCTGCCGATCGTTTGGCGCCATCATGATGGCGCTCGGCGCGGTCTGAACTACCGCGTTGAGAATCGGCGTCTGCAGCGTTTGATCGAACCGCTCCGGTCCCTGCGTGTCGATCGTGACATTGCCCAGTGCTTCCGCCTTCGCCCGCGCCCCACAGTCCATCGTGATGTAGAAGTTGTCGCCAATCACCCCCTGAATGAAGGCGATAGTGAATGAGTCCTGACGAGCCGCGGCGCGAAATCCGACTGGAGCGAACAGGGTGAGCCCTGCCCCAGCGTAGACGGAGGCCCGCAGCACGGTCCGGCGGCTCAGCGTGTTTACAGATCGGTCAAGAGTCTTCATCGTACCTCCCGATTATTGCCTTAGTCCCCGCCGCTCCGCGGGCTCGAGCAGGGTAACAACGCATCTGGAACACTGCAATAGACCTGGAGCGGTCACATGCGTTCTTCTGCGCGACGGCGTCGCTGATCCAGATAGACCGCGAGAATCAGCACCATGCCGATCGCAACGTTTTGCCAGAACGGCTGGACGCGCGTAATCACCAGTCCATTGCGGAGCACGGTCGGAATGAATGCTCCCACCACGCTGCCTCCGATCGTTCCGATGCCGCCGAAAAGACTGGTCCCTCCGATAACGGCCGCGGAGATGGCGGCCAAGTTGTCTGATTGGTGCGATCCGACCGATGCCGTGCCGAAGCGCATGAGATCCATGGCGCCGGCAACGCCGGCGAGCAACCCGCTCAAGGCGTAGACCTTGATCAGGTGCACGTCCACTTCAATTCCGGCCCGCCGGGCGGCAGCGGCATTCGAACCGATCGCATAGGTGTAGCGACCAAACCGAGTTCTATTCAGTACGACAGCGGCAATCAGCGCGATGCTGTAGGCGATGACGACGGGTGGGGTGATTCGCACTCGTTGGCCAGCAACATCAAATCCGACCAGTTCGCGAAGACCGATCTCCGTTTGCACTGACGGCGGTACGTTTGGAACGGACGTGCCGCCTGATAGAAGCTGGCCGAGCCCGAGCGCGATGCCGAGCATCCCCAGCGTGACGATGAACGATGGCATCCGGAGCCTGGTAATAAGCGCCCCGTTTGCCACCCCGCAGACGAGTCCCGTCGCGACCCCGGCCGCGAGACCGACCGGAATTCCGAGGCCTTGCGTTGGAAACTCGAATCTAGCGATGTCCTGGGGTGTGCCGGATAGCGCGATCATCACTTTGGCCGCCACAACCGATGACAAGATCAGCACCGACCCGACAGAAAGATCAATGCCAGCCGTGATAATCACGAACGTCATGCCAACGCTCAGGACGACTAGCTGGGACGAATCAATGATGATGTCGTTGAAATTGCGCGCGTTGAGAAAACTGGCTCTCTCATGGATGGCAAATACAAGGATGATCATGATGAGAATGACCGGAGTGAACGACGTCGAGATTCTGGACAAATAGCGCTGCCAAGCCGGCAGGTCCTCAGTCACCAGTTCGTCGTACGTTCCACTTGCCTCAGTCACTCGTTGCAACCTCTCGGTTGGAAAATCTGGACGATCCAGTCATCGCGGCGACAGCGTCTTCGATGGAAGCCGTCTTCGGATTGAGTTCGGCGACGATCTCACCAAGCCGGAGCACCACGATGCGATCGGCGACCTGAAAAACGTTTGGCATGTTGTGGCTGATGAAGACGACCGGGATCCCCGTGTCACGAACCTGCCGAATGAGGTCGAGGACCATTCCCGTCTGTGCCACCCCGAGGGCAGCGGTCGGCTCGTCCATGATGACGACTTTGCTAGCCCACATGACCGCTCGCGCCACCGCCACTCCCTGGCGTTGTCCACCCGACAGCGTCACCAGGCGCCGCTCGAGGTCCGGCACCCGCACCCGAAGCCTCGAGAGTTGCTCGTCGGTCTCCCTCCGCATCCGGGCGTTGTCGAGGAATCCGAGCAAGCCAGGGACGCCCTTCTGCCTGCGTTCCCTGCCTAGGAAGATATTCGCCACCGCATCGAGGTGAGGAGCGACGGCGAGATCCTGATACACCGTCTCGATGCCGTGCGCTCTCGCTTCGTGTGGAGACGAGAAGTGCACGCGTTCCCCGGTAAAAATGATCTCCCCTGACTCCAGGGGCAACACACCGGTCAGCACGTTGATCAAGGTCGACTTACCCGCTCCGTTGTCACCGATCAGAGCAACGACTTCGCCGGGAAACACGGACATGTCGACATTTTTTAGCGCATGAACGGGTCCGAAGTGCTTATTGATACCTCGCGCTTCGAGCACCGGCTGTAACGCGGTCTCCACGCTCAACGCCATGGGTAACTCCGTCGCTCCGGGAACCGGTCTTCTGTTCTGCTGACTGTACCTGTTCACGGCATCGCGTCAATGGGATCCCGGATTAGTAGGCGCGGGTGCCGGGTCGCCGTGCGCCGGCTCCGCTATGCTGAGTCCTACGTGCGAGCGCGTTTGTTCGGGACAGACGGCATTACCATGAGTCCTCTCAACCACACGGCAATCGTTCTTGGCGTCACCGGTGGGATTGCAGCCTTCAAGTCGGCATCAGTCGCTAGCTTGCTAGTCCAGGCCGGATCGCGGGTCGACGTCGTCATGACCGAGAGCGCGCAACGATTCATCCAACCCCTGACGTTTTCCGCAATCACTCACACCCCCGTTCACACAAACGCATTTGCACCGTGGACCGACGAGCACTCCGGCCACGTGAGTCTGGCAAGGAACGCGGACCTCTTGATCGTCGCGCCAGCCACAGCCGCTGCAATCGCCAGGTTGGCGCTCGGTCTCGCTGACGATTTGCTCGGTCTGATTGCGCTCTCGACCGAGGCCCCGATAATCGTCGCACCGGCGATGGAAGACCGTATGTTCAACCATCCATCAGTCCGCGATCATCTCGTGACGCTCGCTGAGCGGGGTGTCATCGTTGTGGGACCGGATCACGGCAGGTTGGCGTCTGGAGCGATCGGCGACGGCCGTATGGCTTCGCCGGAGGCAATCGTCGAGGCTGCCGCCACCCAACTTCGCCGTTCCTCGCAACTGCACGGGAGAAAGGTTGTGGTCACGGCGGGCGGCACCCAAGAGCCGCTCGATCCTGTCCGCTATATCGGCAATCGCTCCAGCGGCATGATGGGTTACGCATTGGCGGCGGCGGCAATGTCGGCCGGAGCAACCGTCACGCTCATTTCGGGACCCACGACACTGCGCCCGCCCTGTGGTGCTGAATTCGTCGAGGTGACCACCGCGGTGGAGATGCATCGCGAGGTCGAGCGAGCCACATTTGGCGCCGATATCCTCATCATGGCAGCAGCCGTGGCCGACTTTCGGCCGGAGACGAGGTCCGAACGGAAACTGAAAAAACAGGTAGACCAGGAGTTCATGGACGTGCGGCTAGTTCGAAATCCCGACATTCTGGCGTCGATCGATCGCCCTGATCTTCTCAAGATCGGCTTCGCGGCGGAGACCGAAGACCTCTTAGCAAATGCCAAGCGGAAGCTTGAGGCCAAGCATCTCGCTATCATCGTGGCCAATGATGCGGAGCTGACGATTGGCGCCTCATCAAGCACGGCCACGATTCTGACCTCCGAGGGCGACGTTACTGCCCTACCCCCAATGACTAAATCCAGTCTCGCCGCAAAGGTCATCGACGTCGCAACGACCATGCTCAATCGTGCGGATCGGCGGCCGTGAATTATCAGAGCCGGTCAGGAAGGAGAGCGATTCAGGTTGCGCGATCGCAGCTCGCGGTCCGTCTAGGGATTGCCGTTTATGCCGCCCTCTGTGTCGCGATAGCACTGCGCTGCGCCGTTCTGGTGTTTGCATTTCCAGAGACCGTGGGCACCGTCAGATCGATTCTCTCGGCATCGTCACTCCTCGTTGCTCCATTCGCGTTTCCTCCGGCGGCGGACAGGACCGTCGTCGGGGCCGCCACCTTGTCGGATTTGACCGCCGCACTTGTCTTGCTGGCGGTTCCATTGGCGCTCCTCGGTCGGCGCGCCCGTGTATAACCCTTCAACTCCGGGTGCCGCGCCGTATGACCTGGGAGGTTTCCTTGTGCGCTGTATGTTCTCCATTTGGGCACGCAACTGAAGGAGGACCGAGATGTTCAGAAATTTGGTCCGCGGAATTCTGGGACTCGTGTTCGTCGCCGCCGCGACATGGCTTGCCAATTACGTGACTGAATTGGTATTCGGTCCGGAGGACGGTGGCGAGCGGGCCTGAACGGCCATGTCATCGTGCGGAGCTCCGTCACTTGTCCTATGACCGCGCTTTCCGCAATGTCGCGGCGATCGTCAGTGGCGCGAGCCGGCTGGGTGCAGATGCTGTATCGGCATCGCTGAAACGACACCTCGGTCCGTCGATCGCGCTTCGAGTCCACTCTGTGAGCTCATCCGAGGAGGCGACGGCTGCGGCGAGAGACGCGGTGGGAAACGCGGACACCGTCATCGCCATGGGCGGTGACGGAACCGTCGCTGATGTCGCGACTGGCATATTTGGGTCTGATGCGGTGCTGGGGATCGTGCCAGCGGGC
>JAHWJF010000015.1:0-2961 GCA_019348515.1 Chloroflexota bacterium
ATCGTCTCCAACACGGGTGCCTATGGCAATCATGGTGGCGAGACGCTCTACCACGCCTGCAGTGAAGCCGTCGCGCTCTACCGCTGCCCGAACAAGAAGATCGACGCCTACTCCGTTTACACCAATACCGTCCCCTCGGGAGCCATCCGCGGCTACGGTCTGACCCAGACGATCTACGCCGTTGAGAGCGCGATGGACGAACTGGCCCGTGCCCTCGGCATGGACCCCTTCGAGCTCCGGCAGCGCAACGTCGTCAAACCGGGCGACCCGATGCTGTCGCTGGGAGAGGAGGCGAGTGACGCCGAGATTGGCAGCTACGGGCTCGATCAGTGCGTCGATATCGTGCGTAGCAGCCTGGAGCGCGGCAACGGCGTGACCGCCCCCGCGGGAGACGACTGGCTGATCGGGCAAGGGATTGCCTACGCCATGCACGACACCGCGCCGCCGACCGAGCATCGCTCCGAGGCCCGTATCGGTCTGCTGCAGGACGGAACGTACGAGCTGGCCATCGGCACGGCCGAGTTCGGCAACGGCACCACCACGCAACATGCGCAGATCGCCGCCAGCACCCTGGGCACGACCGTCTCCCGAGTGGGGATCGTTCAGTCCGATACCGACCGCACCGGTTACGACACCGGAGCGTTCGCCAGCACTGGCACCTCCGTGGCCAGCAACGCGGTCTGGCATGCCGCGCAGGCGCTATGCGAGCGCATCCTCGATTTTGCCGCGGCTCACACCCGGGTGCCCCGTGAGATGTGCCGCCTGGACGACGACGCGGTCATCTGCGGCGAGGTTCGCATGCTTCTGGCCGACCTCTGGCGGGCGGCGGAGGAGAGCGGTCATCTGCTCGCGCTCTCGCGCAAGGCGTACGGATCGCCGCGCAGTGTCGCCTTCAATGTGCACGGTTTCCGTATCGGAGTGCACCGCGTCACCGGCGAGGTGATGATCTTGCAGAGTGTCCACGCGGCGGACGCCGGTACGGTGATCAATCCCATGCAGCTGCGGGGACAGGTCGAGGGCGCGATCTCTCAGGGTCTGGGCTGGGCGCTCTACGAGCGGATCGTGATCGACGAGGCCGGGAAGATCGTCAACCCGCAATTCCGCAACTACCGCATTCCGGCGTACGCGGACATCCCGCGCACCGAGGTCTATTTCGCGGACACCCACGACGCCACAGGTCCGCTCGGGGCCAAGGGGATGGGCGAGTGCCCGATCAACCCGGTGGCGCCGGCGCTCGCCAACGCGCTGGAAGACGCCACCGGCATCCGCTTCCGGGACATGCCGTTCCGCCCGGACCTCATCTACCGCCCGATCTTCGAGAAGCACGGGGCGAGAGTTTCCTGATCCACCGCGCACCGCGTTGCCTTCCGGCGAAGGACCGGAAAGGCGGGGGCGTGCCCACCGGTGTGACCTCCGCGTGGCGATGCCGGGATCATGGTCCCGCGAGACAGTGGTGACCTTTTCACATGCGGGAAGGACCGGGATCTCCCGGTCCTTCCTCGATCATCTCGCGGTGCGACGGGTGCCTACTGCATTTCGTCCGGCTCAACCAGTATGACCGTGACCTCGGTTTGCTCACCATCCGCGCCAAGCCAGGCGACCCCGGTATGGCCCGAGTCATTCAGCTCCCCCAAGCCGATGATCAGCTCGGTGCGTCCGCCCTCATCGGTAGTGACCGCGCCGCCGATGTCGCCGCAGGCGATGTAGACGTCGATCTCCTCCGGGCTCAAGTGGACATTAATGGCATGCCCGCCGTCGATGATCTCCTGCAGGGGCATATCGACGATGGTTTCGCTGGTCTTCACGGCGTGCGCGGAGGTCGGGCCCTCACGCGTTGCCTCCTCTGCGGCGGCCAAGTCCGTCAGAGGCACGACGACGTCGCCGAGCGTCTCGCAGGTCCCCGAGTGGATATGGGCCGGATGGGGGCCGTCCCCCAGTTGCGCTTCGCTCACCGGCGTCTGGGCGAGGCTGACCGGGGCGAGCAGAGTGAGTGCCGCGACCGCGATCACTGCGGGGAGGCGCAAAGAACGACCGAGGGACAGAGATAGGCGGTGCATCGAGCTCCCTTTCTTCTGATGCCAGGACCGGCGTTCATTCGTCCGGCCGCCATCGATCCAGGCGGCGATGCCGGGACCGCGCCGCAGCATATCCCGATTCGGGTGTTCCGTATAGAGGTCATCGCCGCAACGCACCGTGCTGTCATCAGCGGGGTTGCAACACGCTCTTCGATCGCGCCTGTCACGACGCAGCGCCCGTGCCTTGTGAGGCCCCTGCGTGCTCGCGCGTTCGTAGCGCCATTAGGAAGCTCCGGGCGGTTCGTCATTCCTATTGACAGCACGGACTGATACTGGATACTGTTAACAATAGACATTCAATCAGGATTTGACGGTCGAGGGTGGCAACTGCCATCTGGAAGGGCTGGACTGTTGCGTGAGGCTGGGGCGGCCGCGGGCGTAGACGCACCCGAGAGCTCCGGGTCCAACTCCAACCAGGATCTGGAAACCCTCCTGACATTGCCTGAAAGCCGGTCGTTAGCAGTAGGCATCGCCGGCCGGCTCAGAGCGGCAATCCTCGCTGGGCACTTCGGACCCGGGGAGCGCCTGCGCGAGGAGGTGTTAGCCCGCTCGATGGGGGTGAGCCGTGGCCCGGTGCGCGAGGCGCTCGCCCGCCTCGAGCGCGAGGGGCTGGTGGTCATCCGCCACAACCGGGGCGCGTTCGTCGGGCAACTCTCCCGGGAAGACCTGGATGAGGTCCATACCTTGCGCGTCGTCCTGGAGCGACTGGCGGTGCAGCGCGCGGTCCAACTCGGGGACGCCGCCCTCTTTGCGGAGATGCAAGCGGTCGTCGACGAAATGGCTGCTCGTGCCGACCGGGGAATCACCGAGCAGGAAGCGGCCGAGCTCGACGTTCGCTTCCATGACCTGATCTACCGTGGTAGCGCCCACCGCCGACTCCAGGAGT
>JAHWJF010000015.1:3061-16135 GCA_019348515.1 Chloroflexota bacterium
GTTCGCTTCCATGACCTGATCTACCGTGGTAGCGCCCACCGCCGACTCCAGGAGTGCTGGGCCAATCTCAGCCCACAGGTTCACATCGTCCTGCTCAGCCGCAACGTGGCGCATGAAGACTTCCGCGATTACCTCGTCGGCTCTCACCAGGCGATCCTCGATGCCTTGCGCGAGCGGGATGAGCCGAAGGCCCTGGCGATCCTTGACGACCACCTGCGCGGGTCGTACGAGCGGGTCGTGCTCAGTCACGTACGGCGGCTCGCTCCGGATCAAGGCACCGCGCCACCCGCGGACCATCGCCCGCACGCGGCATCAGATGATGGCTGACCTGTTTGATCTCAGCGGTCGGAACGCCGTCATCACCGGCGCCGCCAACGGCATCGGCCGGGCCATCGCCCTCGGGATGGCGCGTCGAGGAGCGGACGTCGCCATCTGCGACCTGGACAAAGAGGGGTTGCAAAGCGCCCTGGCGGACCTAACCGTCCTCGGCCGCCGCGGCCTCGCGGTCCGGTGCGATGTTGAGCAGCCGGAGCAGATCGCTCGCTTTTTCGCCGAGATCGATGCCAACCTGGGTGGTGTCGACGTGCTCGTCAACAACGTCGGCCATGTGGCCCGGTCGAAGCCTGAGGAGCTCTCCCTCGATCGCTGGAACTGGGTCCTGGCGACGGGTGCGACCGCATCGTTCCTCTGCGCGCAGGAGGCCGGGCGCCGCATGATCCGATCCGGACGCGGCGGGAGCATCATCAACATCAGCTCCATCGCCGGCGCCACTGCCCTGGGGCGCGGCAACCTCAGTCATAGCGTCAACAAGGGCGCCATCCACCAGTTGACACGCGAGCTGGCCGTGGAATGGGCGAAATATGGCATCCGGGTGAACGCCATCCTGCCCTGCCAGGTCAGAACCGAGGGGTTCCAATCCTGGCTCGATTCGCCCGATTTCGACCCGGCGTTGATGGACCGCTTCCTCGCCGGCATCCCCATGAACCGCCTGGCCGTCCCGGAGGACATGGTCGGTCCGGCACTCTTTCTGGCTTCCGATGCCTCGGCGATGGTGACCGGAACGCTGCTTCCCGTCGATGGCGGAAACCTCGCCCTCAATGCCGGAGGGAGTCATACATGGTGATGATCAGGCGCTATCCGGTGACGCCACATCGATGATGAAAGGAGGATCGAAAGCGGCACCCGCTACTCGTGTCACCCGGAAAGAGGGGTCTCGTCGGAAGGACCCTGACACGGTGATTGGCTCTACCTCGATTCTGAGATCGACCTCTGATTTTGAAGGGACCTGACTCCGGGAGTCTCGTCTTCGTGCAAAGGAGCACCCGCATGTCCGTCGACACTACAACCGATAGCGCGGCGATGCCGCGACCGATCTCACGCCGGAATCTCCTCAAGACGACCGGCGCCGTCGCCAGCACGCTGGCGGCGAGCTCGCTGTCCAAGGCCAGCCCGACCTTTGCCGCCCCGGCCGTGCTGCAGGGCGAGACGATCAACCTCAAGTACATGACCTGGTTCTGGTACGAGCCCGGCCGCGCCGAAGCCTGGCGCTACATGGTCGAGAAGTTCCACGAATCCCAGAACGAGATCCGTGTCGAAGAAGCCGGCTGGCCGTTCAACGAGTTCACCAACAACATCATCGTCCAGCTCCAGGCCGGTCAAATCGAAGGTGACCTGATCCAGACGACGCCGGACCTGGTGTTGCGGCTCCTCCGCGCCGGACAGCTTGCCTCCGTGCAGGATGTCATCGATGACCTCGGCATCACCACGCTGAGTCAGGCCCACGACTACATCACGATCGATGGTCAGGTGCATGGTCTCGACGTCGTGACCGTCGTTTTCGGACTCCTCTACAACCAGGCGATCTTCGATGAGGCCAACATCACCGAGATGCCGACGACGGTCGACGAGTGGCTCGACGTCAGCCGGCGCTTGACCGATCGGCCAAACCAGTTCGGCATGCACTCCTCGCACGTCATCGCGGAACCGGAGAGTTACTGGTTCCAGCTTCAAGAGTGGGCGATGCCGTACGATGGTGTCTGGGCCGAGGGCAAGACGCCGATGGTCACCTCCGAGCCGATCGTCAATGCGGTGAAGCTCTTCAAGACGATGTACGACGACTGCTTCCCGCAGGGCAGCAACGACGCGACGGCCACCCGGCAGTGGGCAGACCAGCAGATTGCCCAGCAACTGATCGTCTCGGCACTGGTCAATGTCTACAAGTCGACCGCGCCGGAGCTCTACCCGAACATTCGCAGCTACTCCCTGCCATGGCCCAGCAAGAAGTCGATCGCCCGTATCCATCCGATCACGGTCAATGCCAACGGACCGCAGGTCGATGCTTCCAAAGAGTTCGTGAAGTTCCTGTACACGCCGGAGAACTACCGGGAGCTACTGACCCGGCAACTCGACGTCATCCCGGCGTACGATGTCGGCGGGCTCGAGGACTACTTCGCGGATCTGCCCTGGCTCACAGGATTCCAGGACATCAACCAGACGACCCCACCCGACATCATGGGCGACTTCATTTTCAACAATCAGGAGTTCGGGCAGATCGTCATCAACCGGGTCACCGAGGTTCTCACCACCAACCGGCCGGTCGAGGAGGCTATGGCCGACGCCCAGGCTGAGCTGGAAGGACTCGCGGGCCGGCTGGAGGGCTAGCCAATGCCGTCTGCCCCGCCCCTCGACGGTGACGGGCGGGGCAGACAGGACAGTATGTGCAAGTGCAAGGAATGGGCGTGACCACGCGCGCTGAGCCACTTTTCGGTAGCCTCGAATTTGCCCCCCGCCGGCCTAACTGGACGGCGTTTCTCCCATATCTGCTTGCGCTACCGATCGTGGTTTACGAGGCGGTGTTCATCGTCTACCCCATCTTTCTCGGATTGCGGTCGAGCTTCTATCAGCAGCCGCTGGGCGGGGCGGAGCGCTGGGTGGGGTTCGCCAACTACGGCCGCATGCTGGGGGACGCCGGGTTCTGGGCGGTGATGCGGACGACGCTGGTCTATATGCTGGCGGTCGTTGTGGTGGCGGTGGGATTTGGGTTGTTTGCGGCGCTCGTTCTCAATCGCCAATTTCGCGGCCGGACATTCGCCCGTGGCTTGATGACCGTGCCGTGGGCCTTCCCGGATGTGCCAACGGTCCTCATCTTCCTCTGGATGCTCAACCCGAACTTCGGGGTGATGAATGTCTTCGCCGGGTTCCTCCCCTGGATCGAGCAGAATCCGACCTGGTTGCTCGACCAGAGACTCGCGTTTTTCTCCGTCGTCCTGGTTACGGCCTGGAAAGGATTCCCGTTCTACAGTCTGGTGATCCTGGCGGCGCTGCAGTCAGTCCCGGCCGATCTGGTCGAGGCGGCCCGCGTCGACGGCGCCAGTCCGCGGCAAGCGTTTTTCGCGGTGACCCTGCCAGTCATCTCGCCGACGCTGTTGCTGCTGACCGTGCTGGCCTCCATCTACTCGTTCAAGCAATTCACCATCATCTGGCTGCTTACCGGTGGCGGTCCGGTCGGCGCCACGGAGACGATCGCGATCCGCATTTACAACACTGCGTTTCGTTTCTACGACTTCTCCTACGCCGGGGTCCTCGGCGTTGCCGGGTTTATCCTCGCGCTCTCCGTGGCACTGATCTTCCTGGCGATTCAGCGGCGGCAAGAGCGGGAGGTGTCCTGAATGGCCAACTTCCCGATCCCGTCGACCGACTCATCCACGCGATGGAGCCGCCCGCGGATCGCCCGCGCCGTGAAGTCAGTCGCCTTTGGACTCCTGGCGCTGGTGGTCTGCGTGGTCACCGTCTTCCCGATCTACTGGATGATCGTGACGACCCTGCGACCCACTTCGCTCAACCTGCGGTATCCGCCGGCGGTCCTCCCTTCCCAGATCGATCTCACCGCGTTCACCCAGCTCTTCGCAGAGGAGGCGATCGGGCGCTGGATTTTCAACTCGACGCTGCTGGCCCTGATGGCCACCGCGATCTGCGTTGGTCTTACCATCCTCGGCGCCTACGCCTTGTCGCTCCTGCGGTGGCGCGGACGCGGACCGTTCGCCATCTTCCTGCTGATGACCCAGATGCTCCCCGAGGCCCTGATCATCGTTCCCATCTTCGCGATCTACCGCTCGGTGACCGAACGCGGCATTCCCCTGCGGGAGAGCTTGCCCGGGCTGGCGCTGATCGACGCGGCGTTCATCTTGCCGATCGGTATCTGGATCTTGAAGAACATGTTCGACTCCGTGCCCCGAGAAGTGCGCGAGGCGGCGCTGGTCGACGGCGCGGGGCCGTTCCGGGTGCTGTTCCAGATCGTGTTGCCATTGACGCGTCCCGGTCTGGTGGCGGTCGGTGTCGTCGCCTTCTTCTACGCCTGGAACGAGTACCTCTTCGCGCAGACCATGATCACGCGCGCTGATATCAAACCGGCCTCGGTCGGGTTGGCCTCGATGATCACCATGCTCGACACGCCGATCGAACGGCTGCTGGCGGCCGGGCTGGTGTTCGCCATCCTGCCGGTCGTCTTCTACGCGCTTATGCAGCGCTACATCGTGGCGGGGATCACCGCCGGCGCGGTGAAGGGCTGACCGGGCCGGACCAATCAGAACAGGACGGGTGATGACACAGCGAGTACTCATCGGATACGCGAATCTGGCGGACGCCCCGATCGAAGCGGAGGTCCTGGATGCCGCAGGTGTGGAGATCGTCGTTGCGCCGGAGCTCGATTCAGCTGACCTGCCTGACCTGTTGCGGCAGGCCGACGCGCTGATGGTGACCTTGCAGCCCGTGACGGCCTCACTCATGGCCGAGCTCGAGCGGTGCAAGATCATCTGCCGCATCGGCACCGGCGTCGATGCCATCGACATTCCTGCCGCCACCGCGCGGGGCATCTGGGTGACGAATGTGCCCGACTATTCGATCGACGAGGTGTCCACGCACGCCATCGCGCTCGTCCTCGCCCAGGCCCGCAATCTTTTCGCGCACCGTGAGGCGGCCCGCGGCGGTGATTGGCGTTACCTGGCCGACACTCCCATCCGGCGCTTCGCCGGCCAAACGCTTGGGGTCCTCGGACTCGGCCGCATCGGGCGGGCCTCGGCGCGCAAGGGACGGGGCCTCGGGCTCGACGTGATCGCCTGCGATCCATACGTCGGCGAAGACGTCTTTGCCGAGGCCGGTGCGCGCCGGGTCGATTTCCCGACACTCCTCGCCGAGTCCGACTATCTCACCCTCCATGTGCCGCTGACGGATGAAACCCGGCGTCTCATCGACGCCGCGGCGCTCGCTCGGATGAAACCGAGCGCCTATCTCGTCAACACCTCGCGCGGCGAAGTCGTCGATATTCCAGCACTGCTGGAGGCGGTCCGTGGTCGCCGCATTGCCGGCGCGGGCATCGACGTGCTGCCGGTCGAGCCGCCGGCGGCTAACGACCCCATCCTGAACGAAGAACGCATCATCGTGACGCCGCACATCGCCTGGGCATCGAATGAAGCGGCGCGTGACGTCCGCGTCCGGGGAGCCGAGGACGTCATCCGCGTCCTGCGGGGAGAGCCGCCTCGCTACCCAATCAACGACATTCGCGTTGCGGGGGTTAGCCCTCACCCCAGCCCTCTCCCATTGTGATAGGAGAGGGAGTGAGAACGCGCTGTTTCTCCCTTCTCCCCTCGGAGCGGGGAGAAGGGTCGGGGATGAGGGGCGGTCGCCGAAGGCCCATCGGTTTTTTCGACGAATGCTTTAGAGAACTGATGCGATGACGCGGTCGACGGCAAACAACGAAGAACTGGCCCGCGCTCGTCTGGCGCTCGCGACTGCCGGTGCCGATGTGGCGCTGCTCTCGTCCCTGGCGAACGTGACGTATGCCAGCGGCTGGGAGGCGCCGGTGCCACTCGGCGCACTCGCGGACCTGTCCTATGGACAACCACTGCTGATCTGCGCGGTCAAGAGTCCCGAGGCCGTGCTCGTCGCGCCGGATGCGTACCGGGCTGAGGCCGCCGCGCAGGCCGCGGTGGACGAGGTGATCGCCTTCGAGACCTTCGACAGTTTCCGGCCGACGCACTCCCGTCAATCGTACCTTGACGCCGTGGCGGAGGCGCTGCGCCGGGTGGGCGCGACCGGTGGGCGGGGCACGCTTGCGGTCGAGGAGCGCGCGCTCCCGCTCGTGGTCGAGCGGCTCCTCGTGCAGACGCTTCCGGGCTGGCGGCGCATCGACGCGGAAGAGCCGCTGCAACGCGCGCGGATGGTGAAGACCGAACGGGAGATCCACCTGCTGCGTGAAGCCTCCGCGCTGGCGGACGTCGCGCACCGCTGTCTTGGCGAGCTCTGCCAGGAGGCCGGACGCACGGAGTTCTCCATGTGGGCAGAGATCGAGGCCAGGGTGTTCGCGGCCGCCGGTGGCGCCATCCCGCTCACAGGAGAGTTGGTGACCGGACCGCGCACCACAACGGTCGCCTACCCTAACGGGCCGCTCGATCGGACTACAGCACCCGGCGACCCGGCGCTGATGGATCTGAGCGGCCGAACCCAGGGCTACTGGTTCGATTGCACCAACACCCACGTCATCGCGGCCACACCCACACCGGAGCAACGGCGGTATGCCCGCGCGTCCCAGGCGGCGTGCGAGTCCGCGATGAATGCCTTGCGGCCAGGGGCTCTTGCCGCCGATGCGGCCGCCGCGGCCGAGGCGGCGTTCGCTGGATTCGGCTTGCCCATGGCGCATTACGCCGGGCATCAGATTGGGGTCAGCGTCAACGAGCTGCCGCGTCTCGTGCCCTACGATCAGACTCCGATCGAGGCCGGGATGGTGTTCTCCGTTGAACCGGGCGCCTACCAGGGGCCGGGGCAGAGCTTCGGCGCTCGCTCGGAAAAGATGGTCTTGGTCACTCCTGACGGTCCAGAGGTGCTTTCGACGTTCGTGTGGGGAATCTGAATGCAGACGGAGACCGCGGTTGCGGCGGAACCGAACACGGCGCAACTGCTCGCGCTCTATCGCGAGATGGTGCTCATCCGGCGCACCGAGGAGCAGTTGGCGCGAGCGTACCAGCAGGGACAGATCCCTGGCGCCTGTCACACCTATGTCGGCCAGGAGGCGGTGGCCGTCGGCGTCTGCGCCCGCCTGCGGCCGGCCGACGTGATCTTCAGCACGCACCGGGGGCATGGCCACGCGCTGGCGAAGGGCGTTCCCCCACGCGAGGTGATCGCCGAATTATTGGGACGCGCCACCGGGTGCTCCCGCGGCCGGGGAGGCAGCATGCACCTCTTCGCGCCCGAAGTCGGTCTGATGGGCACCACTGGCATCGTCGGGCCGAACATTCTGCAGGCGACCGGCGCTGGGTACAGTTTCAAGCTGCTCGGAGATGACCGGGTGAGCGTCGGGTTCTTCGGCGATGGCGCGGTCAACAACGGCGCGTTTCACGAAGGGGTCAATCTGGCGGCCATCTGGGATCTGCCGGTCATCTTCGTCTGTGAAAACAACCTCTATGCCACCGAGGTGGCCTTCGAGGACGCCACGCGCAACACCGACGTCGCCGAGCGGGCGCGCTCCTACGGCATCCCCGGTGTGGCTGTCGACGGCAATGATGTCGTCGCGGTCTATGAGGTCGCCGGGGAGGCCGTGCGACGAGCCCGGGCCGGGGAGGGGCCGACACTGCTCGAGTGCCGCACCTACCGCACCAGACCCCATGCCGAGGGGATGCGGGACGTCGGCTATCGGACCCAGGACGAAGTTGAGGACTGGCAGGGCCGTGACCCGATCGCTCGCCTTCGCGCGGGTCTGCTGGAGCGGGGTATCGCCGGCGAGACCGAGTTGCAGGATGTGGACGAGGCTGTCGCCGAGCTCGTCACCGAGGCCATGGCGTTCGCCATCGAGAGTCCATTTCCGGACCTGGACACCGCTACCCGCCATATCTTCCGCGAGGAACGAGGAATCGCATGCGCGAGCTGACGTACACCGCCGCCGCCCGTGAGGGGCTCGACGAAGAGATGGCGCGCGATGCGACCGTGTTCGTCGTCGGCGAGGGGATTGGCCAACGGGGCGGCAACTTCAACACCACGAGCGGCCTTTATGAAAAGTACGGTCCCATGCGCCTCCGGGACACGCCGATCGTGGAGCGCGGATTCGTCGGCATGTGCACCGGCGCGGCGATGACCGGGACGCGGCCGGTGGTCGATTTCATGTTCCTCGACTTCGTGCTCGACGCCTTCGGCGAGATGGTCAACCAGACTGCCAAGATCCAGTACATGAGCAGCGGGCGGCTGCCGATGCCCATCGTGCTGCGGGGATGCATCGGCGTGGGCGGCGCGGCGGCCACGCACCACTCCGGCAACTACTACCCTTTCTTCGCGCACGTACCGGGCTGGCGCGTGGTGCTGCCGACGACGCCGCGAGACGCCAAGGGACTGCTCAAATCGGCGATTCGCTCCGATGACCCGGTGCTCTTTCTCGAGCACAAGCTGTTGCTGAATGCGAAGGGACCAGTCCCCGATCCGGAGTCTGATGAGCTTATCCCCTTCGGGTGCGCCGCCATCCGCCGGGAGGGCAGCGACGTCACTGTCGTCGCGCTCGCCGCCATGGTCGGCCGCAGCCTGGACGCCGCGGAGGATGTCGCGGGCGACGGGATATCGGTCGAGGTGATCGACCCGCGCACCGTGGCCCCGTTGGACATCGACACCATTCTGGAGTCGGTCCACAAGACGGGGAGACTCCTGATCGTCGACGAGGACTACGCCCCGGCCGGTATCGGCGCCGAGATCGCTGCCCAGGCCGCCGACCTCGGCTTCGACGACCTCGACGCGCCCGTGCGACGCCTGAACGGCCTCCACACTCCAGTGCCCTACAGCCCTCCCCTCGAGGCGCATGTCGTCCCCAACCGGGAGCGGATCGCCCAGGCTATCCGCGATCTCGTCGCCGAGTAAGGGAGCGTGGCAGTGACGCACGAGGTAGTCATGCCCCGACTTGGCTGGACGATGGAAGCTGGCACCGTGGTCGAGTGGCTGAAGCGGGACGGCGAGCCGGTCGCGGCCGGGGAGGCGATCTTCTCCGTCGAAGCCGATAAAGGGCTGACTGACGTCGAGGCTCTCGACGATGGCATCCTGCACATTCCCGCCGACTCCCCGCTCGGCGTCGAGGTGCCGGTCGGAACCACCCTGGCCTACATCGCCCCTGCTGGGGCAACACTCGTCAGTGTGGAGGATTCCTCGGGGCCTGTATCCCCGGGCGGACCGACCTCAGAGCAGAACCGTCCCCAATCAATCGACTCCGCCGCGCCGCGCGGTGGAGGCAACGGGCAGTTCCGGATCAGCCCGCGCGCCCGGCGCCGTGCCATTGAGCTGCACGTTGATGTGGCCAGCCTCGCCGGAAGCGGCCGATCGGGGCGGATCATCGAGCGTGACGTCGTCGCCGCGGCGGCACGGCCCGCCGTTCCCCGGCCTCGGGCGGCGCCGGCCGTGAGAAAGCTGGCGGACGAAGCCGGAGTCGGTCTTGCGCAGATTGCGGCGACCGGTCCGGCCGGCCGCGTGACCAGATCAGATGTACGCCAGGCGTCGCATCGCCAGCCCCCCGACGGCTTGACCGAGCCGATGGGGCAGGTGCGCCGGATCGTCAGTCAACGGATGGCCGAAGCGGCCCGTACCGTCGCTCCCGTAACGCTGACGACAGAAGCCGACGCGACCGAGTTGGTGCAGGTTCGCGCCCGGCTCAAGGACGAGCTGTCTGGCGCCGTTAAACCGGTTCCATCCATCACCGACCTCGTCGTGCGTCTCGTCGCCCTCGCCCTCCTCGAGCAGCCCGATCTCAACGCCTCACTCGTCGACGGGGCGATCCAGCGACACGCCTCAGTCCACGTCGGCATCGCCGTCGATACTGAACGCGGGCTGTTGGTCCCCGTCGTTCGTGACGCCCACCTCAAGTCGATCCACGCGATCGCCGCTGAGGCGGCGCGACTGATCGACGAAGCCCGGCGCGGTGTGTCCGCCACGGAAGACCTCTCCGGCGGTACGTTCACGGTCACCAACCTGGGGATGTTCGAGATCGACGCCTTCACGCCAATCATCAACCTCCCCGAGAGCGCGATCCTCGGGATTGGGCGAGTTGTCGCTCGCCCGGTCGTGTTGGATGAAGAACCAGAGGCCATCGTGATCCGCAAGATGATGGCGCTGAGCCTCACCTTCGACCACCGCGTGGTGGACGGAGGCCCGGCCGCGCGGTTCCTGCAACGGTGCAAGCACTCGATCGAGCGGCCATTCGTTTCCTTGACCCGGTGAGTCGTCAGCGACGAGGCAGATCGCCTTCTTCATTCGCGAGGAGACGGCTGTCGATGCTGGCGAGCGATGTCCCAAACACCGCATGCGCCGCGATCATGACCGCCTGCCGCCAGCGTGAGTCGACCTTCGCCGGTGGATAGAGATTCAACGCGGGCATCAGGCTCATGTAGCTGATGCTCCATACGGCGCCCCCGAACAGCAGGCCCGCGGCGATGTCCGAACGGGGCAGCCGTGGCCGCATCAGCGCATACACCGCCCCACACGCGGCCCCGTATCCCAGGTGCGCCGAGAGCCACCCCACCTGGAAGGCTGGGCTGCCGCGATCCGGATCTTCGCCGGCCTGCTCCGCGACGTTCTCGGTGATCTCCACGGGGGGAGGGGTGTGAAGAAAACCGGCCGCGCGGCCGGCGCCGATGACGACCGTCATGGGAACCGTGGCCGCGAGTCCGGCCACGGCGCCTCGGACAAGGGTCTGCATCATCTCTCCTTCTTGCCGCTCTCGCTTGCTGCTGCCCGTATCTCACGCCACTGGTGCGATGGCCGGCCGGTCGCCACGCGGGCGAGGGGTGCGAAAGCTCGTCATGCCGCATTGTTGCAGGCGCAAGAATCAGGCCGTTTCGGACGCCGGGCCTTCGATAACTTCGCTGGATGACGCTAATGCGGGCCCTGCTCGTCGAAAAAGACCAGGAAATCGAGCGAGCCAGGGGAACAACCGAACCGGGTCAACAGTTGCGCGGCCTCGCTGCGGTGCTGCGTCGCGTGATTGGCCTGATGGAGAAGCTGTTGCCAGAGCGGATAGGACCAGGCCTCCCCCTGGAAGTTGACGTAACCGACGACGCGCGCGAGCTCCGGTTCATCCAGGGTCGCGAGGTAAGCCGACGTCGCGTCTTCGACCAGCGCCCAGCGGGTGCGGAGCGATTCCACATCGGGGAACTCCGCCGGGTCCCAGAGCTGCACTGGCGAGTTCCCGTGCCATCGTTCCACCCAGGTCCATTGGGCGGACGCCGTGTGGACGAGGGTGTCTCGAATCGCACCGAAGCCGTCGACGTCCGTCGTCAACCGCTCCGGATCGAGCTGCTCGGCCGAATCGAGGACGCGGGCGTTGGCCCAGGCACCGTATGCGTATAGGGCGCGGATCTCTTCGAGCATGGAGGCTCCTTTCGTGCGGTCCCCAATGGGTGCCGGAGAGCGCATCCTGCTGAATGGTTCTTGTCACGTCAAGTTGGAAAAACTGCTATGTCTCGATGCCGGTTCGGTTGGATCGCGTTGCGCGATCGACTCATAGGTTGCAACGGTGACGAGGCCGTAGACCACGTGTGGGACCAGGTCTGAAACCCAGTCCGCCGTACTCCAGGTCGTCGGGTCAGAGACTCCGGTCACACCATACGACGTGTCGGCCGCGGTCATTGCCAAGAGACCGACCGCGATCCCGGCCAGAGGAGTCGAGACTCCGCCGAGGACTGGTCGCACGAGGCCATAGGCGCTCCCGAGCCCGACTCCCAGCGCGTACCCGAGCAGGGCCCCGGCGGCGCTACGGCGGTTCTCCGCCTGCTCACCAGTCGTCTTGCTCGACAGTGGATCGATGCCGAGATGATCGGCCAGGATACCGGCCATGTTCGCCGGCACACCGCTCGGGGAGCGGCCGCGCAGCAGCATGGCGCCGTAGGTCACGACCTCGAGTGTGAGGTTGCCCGCGGCCCCGGCGACAGCCCCCAGCAGCGCTCGATGAAGCATGGTAACTCTCCTCTATGGGTTCTCGTTCCGAAACGAAGCGTTCAAACGGCACCATACGCTCACGGCCTATGCCATCACGTTCGATGCCACCCTTGCTCGCGATAACTGGCAGGAAGGTGTTCTCATGGCACGCGGCGGATTGGCGCGTGTATGGTGTCCGCATCCATCCGCCTGACGCCGGGCATTCGCGTCGAACGAGGCGCACGATTTCCGGCGGAGCGCAGCTCTATGACACGCCCGCTCGTCATCCTCACTCTCGCCGTCGGTCTGTCGCTCGGGGCAACGGGCGCAGTCCTGGTGCGCTGGCACGGTGAGCGTACGGCAGGCGCCAACGCGCGTGATGCCGTCAAGGAGACCGGGGTCGGCCATCCCATTTACGCGCTCGATCCGCGAGATGACCTCGCCATGGCCGCGTACGCCACGGACATCTTCATCGGCCGGGTCCTCGGCCAGACCGCGGATGCCTGCGCGCCGACCTCGGCCCCAGGGCAAGAGGTGCCCCAGAGCCAATTCGCGGTGGAGGTGCTGCACGCGGTCAAGGGCGAGGCGGAGGGCGTGGTAACGATCAACCAGGTCGGCGGTCTGGATGCCCAGGCGCGACGACTGATGCTGCTCGATGGGGACACGCTTCTGCGCGCTGGCAGGAGCGAGCTGTTCCTGGTCGTTTACGTTCCCGAGATGGAGTGGTATCAGATCGTCGCCGCCGGTCACGGCCATCTGCCCGCGGACGACGCGGCGGAGCGCGAGGCGCTGATCGATCGCTTCACCCAGGCAGCCGTCCCTTCCGAAACGGATGAGGCGTCCTCCCACACTCGACCCCATGGAGAGCGCTCATGAGTCGCCGGGCCACCCTGATTGGCATCGTGTTTCTCGTTCCCGCGTTGATCCTCATCGGACGTGGGACAGCCGCGGTCGCCATCACAAGAGCGCAGGAGGTCGACGAGCCGATCGATTTCATCCGCTTCAATGGCGCCGTCTACCTCTCGACCATCTATCTGGCGGAGAACAGCTCACGGGCCTCGTACGCCCCGATCGGTCCGCAGGAGCTGGGGCCAGCCGTCGGCCAGGTAGTCACCAACTGGATCGATGGCAACGATGAGGCCG
>JAHWJF010000016.1 GCA_019348515.1 Chloroflexota bacterium
CGCGCGGCGGGCAGTGACACATCGATCACGATGGACCCGTACCTCTTCCAAATTGGTGTCACGGGTCTCCCCAACTCAGACCTATCTGCGCTCGAGCGCGACATAGACGATGAGATCCAGCGCCTTCACCATGAACCGGTTCCGGTTTCCGAGCTGCAACGCGCGGTCCGCCAGCTCGAGGCGCAGTTCGTGTACTCCTCAGAGGGAGTGACAAATCAAGCGTATTGGCTGGGGCAATGGGAGATCGTCGACGATTGGAGACGAGCGGAGTCGTTGCCCGACGAGATCCGGGCCGTCACCGCGGAAGACATTCAACGTGTTACGCAACGGTACCTGCAACCCGAACAGCGTACGGTCGGCCTGCTCGAACCGATGACGGTGGAAGCTGGTGGAGCACCGATACCCGCCCGCGAAGATCAACCGCTCGCCCACCCGAAGATTTGGGGTCTTGACGGCCCGCGGTCGCCTCGCGGGCGAGCCACCGATACATTTCGCAGGGACATTCTGCAGAACGGAATCCCGGTGCTCGGTCAGGACCGACCCGAAAGTCGATCCTTCGCGCTTCGGGTACGAATTCCCGCTGGCGTGGTCTGGGAGTCCGGTAGCGAATCGGGGATCGCGTTCCTCACTGCACGAGCATTGCTGCGCGGTTTCGCCGGGCGCACGTTCGAGGAGATTAGCGATCGGACTGACCAACTCGGCAGCTCGATCACTATCGACGCCGGGCGTGAGTTCGGCGAGGCCCGTGTGCGGGGTCTCCGCGAAGACTTCCCGGAGCTCGTCGGCCTTCTGGCACAGGCAGTGCGGCAGCCAGATTTCCCGCTCCAGGAGGTCGAGAAACTGCGAGCTGAACAACAGGGGGCGATAGCGGAGGCAGACAATGACACCCGAGCCACCGCCGATCGCATAATGAGACGGGGCCTGTATCCCGATCCGAACCCGTTTGGTCGGCGAGTCCTTGGGGAATCCGCCAGCGTGGCAACATTGAGCCGTGATGCCGTTCGCAGGTACCACTCCAGAGTGTTTGGACCGACCGGCACCACGATGGCCATCGTCGGTGGCCTTTCCGGGTTCGACCGAGCGGTTTCGGTGCTTTCCGACGCGTTCGGCTCATGGGATGGGAACGCTCGCGCGAGTGCTCCCGAGAACGGGCTTGCCAGAAATACAGCTGCTGTCCAGGCGATGGAAGAAATTCCGGGCAAGAGCCAGGCCGATATAGCAATCGGCATCGCCACCGTTCCCCGCGGCCATCCTGACTACTACGCGCTTGACCTGGCCAACCTCATTCTTGGCCGTTTGGGACTCATGGGGCGACTCGGTGCGGAGGTGCGCGATCGGCAAGGGTTGGCCTACTACGCCTTCAGCCAGCTAGAGCCTCGTCGCCGCGGCGGGTTGTGGTCGGCACGCGCTGGTGTCGATCCCGGTGACGTCGAGCGGGCCCTGGCGGCCATTGATGCGGAACTGACCAGGCTTCGCGAAGATCGCGTTGCCGACACCGAGCTGGAAGATGGAAAGAGCTACCTCGTCGGCGTGCTTCCCCTGGCACTGGAGACGCACGATGGAGTGGCGTCGACTCTGCTCGCGATCGAAGAATTTGGTCTCGGCCTGGACTATCTTGAACGGTACCCCGACGTCATCGCTCAAGTCTCAAGCGATGACATTCGTGACGCGGCGCACAAACACCTGAATCCAAGACTCATGTCTGTCGGTATTGCGCGGCCCTCGCATTCTTGAAAAGCGCGGCGCTCAGGCTGGCGGCGGCACTCCTCTCGTCAAAGTACCGCGCTAGCGCGATGAGCGAGCGGCTTGAGGTAGATCAGGAATTCGTTTCGTCCCGCACGCAAAATCCGGCTAATGCTGTAACTCGTGTTCTGTGCTCGGTCCTGGTACACGTCGCCGGCCTTGTAGCGGCCCAGTCGCATCTCGCGGGACGACTTGGCCACAATCTCATACGTGGTCTTCTGGCACGCGCCGCACACGAGATACTGGTCCACCGCGTCGGTCGGCCCCGCGTAACCGCGCTGAACGAATCGGATGTCAGCCGACTCGCACCACGGGCAAATCCTTCCCTCGGGCCCTTGGCGCTCGCGTTCTGCCACACAACACTCCGAGTGATGTCAAATACCGAACTGTAATTGTACCAATCATCCGGTCCCAGGTGACTGGCTACGTCAGAGAGCAAGGTCTGAGCGCATGGCCAACTCGCGCATCGACGGCATGGAGAGCGCATAATGGAGACGGCATGTGAACCGGGAGGCACCACGTCGCCACTCGGCCCGAATCTTGCGCGGAAGGAAGGATCATGAGCGATCACACCCCGCGGACGACAGGCGACTCCCTATGACAGCGACTGAAGACGTGAAAGTGGACCTCGGGACGCGCCCCCTGATTATCGCCTCGAACAGGGGACCAGTGACATTCTCGCAACGGGACAACGGTTCATTTGATGCGCGTAAGGGTAGCGGTGGCGTGGTGACGGCGGTGAGCGCGATCGCACGCGAGCACTGCCCCATCTGGATTGCCGCAGCGATGACCGAGGGAGATCGGCATCGCGCCGCCGTCGCGCAGGAGGCGGACGAAAAGCTCATTGAGTTTGGCAGTCCGGCCGAGTTTCGCCTCCGCTTCGTCGTGCCGTCTCCCGATGCATACCACCAGTACTACAACATCATTAGCAACCCATTACTTTGGTTCCTGCAGCATTATTTGTGGGATACCCCTCGCAGTCCAGACATTACCGCGGAGATCTGGGACGCGTGGCGAAACGGCTACGTTCACGTCAATCAGTTGTTTGCTGACGAAATCGTCGCGGCGGCAGATGCGGCAGGCGGGGAACCGCTCATCATGCTGCAGGACTATCACCTCTATCTTTGCGCGGGTTTCGTGCGCAAGCAGAGACCGGATGCTCACTTGCAGCAGTTCGTCCATATCCCCTGGCCCGACCCCGACTACTGGCGTTTGTTGCCCTCCGAGATCCGGCGCGCGATTTGCGAAGGCATGCTCGGCAATGATATCGTCGGCTTTCAGACGCCAGAGCACGGGCGCTCCTTTATGTACACCTGCCAGGCATATGTTCCGGATGCGGTTGTCGACTACGACGGGTCATCAGTTCGATGGCAGGATCGCCGCATTGAGGTACGGACCTACCCGATCTCGATCGACGCGGCGGAGGTGCGCCGGTTGGCGTACTCGAAAGAAGCTCGGTCGCACGACCGGTATCTTCCAAATCACTGGAACGAGTTCACGGTGCTTCGAGTGGACCGCGCTGAGCCGAGCAAGAACATCGTTCGCGGTTTTCACGCGTTCGACCGATTCCTGGAAGCCCATCGAGAGTTTCAGGGCCGCGTGAATTTTGTCGCGATCACGGTTCCCTCGCGCATGGACGTCGTCGAATACCAGGACTACCTCGACGATGTCAGCGCGGTCGTTGGGCGAATCAATGCCAAGTACGCGAATGTGGAAACGGGCTGGCAGCCGATCCATCTCATCATGGGCGAGAACTATCCTCGCGCTCTCGCCGCCATGAAATGGTATGACGTGCTCCTGGTCAATTCGATCATCGACGGCATGAATCTCGTTGCCAAAGAAGGGGCGCTGCTCAATGAGCGCAACGGTGTGCTCATCCTGTCAGAGGGAGCTGGCGCCGTCAGTCAGCTAGGGGAGCACGCCATTATTATCGGACCAACCGATGTCGAAGGGACTGCGGACGCGCTGCATCGCGCTCTGACGATGCCGCTCGATGAGCGACGCCGTCGCGCCGAAGGTCTACGTCGCTCCGTCGAGGCCGATGATGTGACCGATTGGTTCGAGAATCAGGTCGCGGACATGCTCAAGTACGGGCGCAACCAGGATGGATCGGAAGGAGATCCTGAAGAAGAGGAACCCCTTCCAGCGAACGTTGTTTCGCTGACTGGAACCGATCGGGTTTCCACAGCGGGAGCATAGATCGAGCTTCATCAAATCCCTCGTCGGACATCAGCCGCGAAGAGCTCGGCCTCCGCGAGGGTCGGACAGGCGTCAAATGCTCCCCTGCGGCCGACTGCGAGCGCTGCCGCCGCGTTCCCCAGGCGAACCGCCTCTCGCAGCCCGACTCCACGGGCCAGGGCCGCCGCGACAGATCCAGCAAAGGCGTCGCCGGCGCCGATCGTGTCGAGCACTTCAACGTCGTAACCGGGGTCGTCGATCTCTCCTGAGACGTCGGCGAGTACCGCGCCCGCGGCGCCCAATGTTACGATCACAGTTGCGACTCCAAGCGACGTTCTCAGCCCTTTGGCAGCGCGGATCCCGCTCGCCGCACCGTCAACGACTACACCCGAAAGAGCTTCCGCCTCGTCGCGGTTGGCGATCACGAGGTCGACATGACGCCAGATTTCCCATCTCGAGGCATGCGAGAGTGCCGCCGCCGGGGCCACATTGATGACCACTGTCGCGCCTGCGGAACGTGCCAAGAATGCGGCGGCGGCGCTAACGGCCATCCCGATCTCTAACTGAAGCATGAGCACGTCGCAGGAACGCAGCGCTTCATGGGCCGGTTCCAGGTGGGCGGGCGTCAGCGCTAGACTTGCGCCCGGCACCACGATCGAAGCATATTCGCCGTCTGATCCCATGAGCACGGGGCTGACCCCGGTAGCCTCGGCGTCATCGACCTGCAGAAGCGAGACGTCGACCTGCTTCCCGGCCAATGATTCCCGCAGTTGGTTGCCAAACGCGTCGTCCCCAACGCGGGCGACGATCGCTGTCGAAGCCCCCTGCTGCGCCGCGGCGACCGCTTGATTCCCTCCTTTTCCGCCGGGGTACATGGCGAAGTCCGAGCCCAACACCGACTCCCCGGGACTGGGTAGGCGCGGTGCGTTTGCGATCAAGTCCATATGAGCGCTTCCGACGACAACGACTTGTGCCACGTCGCGCCTACGGTCCGGCATCATGCGCGCGCCAGCACACGAGAAATCGCAATGGCGTCCTGCTCATCCTGTGCCTTGCGGAGGGCCCTTTGGTCGATCTGATCGAGAACTGCTTCGAGCCGTTCGAGCTCGGCGATGTTGGCTTGGAGCTCAGTCGCCGGATCTTCCCGGATTGGGAACGTATCGAAGTACAGCGTTCCGTCGTAGTCCCCGACGCGTAGTACGTGGAGGAGTTCAAGCGTGTCGCGCTCGTGAACCACGCCGATCATGAGCCCATCGTCGGCGGTGCCATAACCATCGTTCAGATGGACGCCGAACAACTTCCCCCTGCGTAAGGCGGTGGCCGCGGCCGCCGGAGGATGCTCGCCGGCCGTGTAGCTGTGACAAACGTCGAGGGTGACGCCGAAGTTCTCCCGATCGACCTCGTTGGCCGCCAGCAAGGCGTCACCCATGGAGCGGATCAGCGAAAACCGGCGTGGATCGAAAGGTTTGTACTCGACGCTGACCCGGATAGAAGAATTTCGGTCCGCAACCCTGCGGAACCCGTCGATCTCATCATCCCAAAGCGTCCCGTAGTCCGGCTGGAATGGGTAGTCCCATCCGTCATCGGCCATCCAGAGGACGACGTGGTCAGCGCCGTAGCGTGCCGCAAGATCGACGGCCTCACACGCGATGCCAATCGCCTCCTCGCGTCCCTTCTTATCCGGCGACGTAAACGCCCCATGCGCGAACCTCCGACCCTCGAAGCGAAGATTGAGCGCCGTCAACGGCAAGCCGGTCTCGGCAAGGAGCTGGTCTAGCTCGCCCGCGCCGAGTTCGACGACATGCTGCGGATAGTTCAACTCCAAGGCGGACAGCCCCGGCACCGCGGCCATGCGGCGAATCGCCACACCGGCATCATGCCCTGTGCGCCGAAAGGAATTGATTCTGGAGGCAATTCTCCAGCGGTTGGAGCGCACATCAGCGCCGGTTCTTACGCTGCGGCTCACTTTGCCGTAACCCTTCCGTTATCGACACGACGAGCGAAAGCAAGGCTGTTGACAGCCGTTCCAGACCTGAGGATAGTACGCGCTGGCGCCACCCGGTACGGCATCGGGGCACGGGCTGCCGCGTGCACTGACGCACCGCAGGAGGTTCGCAAAGCCATGAGCCATCGAATACTTCGGACATCGGTCGATCGCCGGACCGTATTGAAGGCCGCCACCGGGGCCGCGGCCGGATTCTACGCCTGGGGAGTTCCCGGCAAATCCTACCAGCGAGCACTGGCTCAGGAGAGCGTCATCCAGCAAATTCTCGCCATTCCCGGAGCAGGGTCTGAACCTACCGAAGCAGATATGCAACGAGTCGGTGAATTAATTCTGGAGCCAACAAAGGCCAACGTGCAGCCGGGGGAGTTTCAGGGCCAGCGACTCACCTTCCTCGGACTCAACAATGCTGGAAAGCACAATTTGGTGT
This sequence comes from Chloroflexota bacterium, assembly GCA_019348515.1. GTDB lineage: Bacteria > Chloroflexota > Chloroflexia > Thermomicrobiales > UBA6265 > JACCXM01. The sequence goes on from JAHWJF010000016.1 coordinate 6,354, forward strand.
TCCGGCCGCTCCTCGCCGCATGGCAGGAATATACCGGCGCTGAGATCGAATGGATCGATCTGCCACAGGCAGAGATTTTCCCTCGCATCCAACAAAGCATCGCCAGCGGCACGGTAGATTTCGACATTCTCGAGGGCGGAGCTCCGTGGGAGGGCGACATCCTTGGCAAGGGTCTGGCCGCGCCCATGCCGGACTGGGTCGCGGAGCAAATCGATATGTCCGACTACGTCAGGCTCCTGCAGGCCCCCGTCGGCACCTGGAACGGCGAGACGTACCGGGTCTCCATCGACGCCGACGCCCACAATTTCAACTTCCGCTCTGACATCTTCGCAAACGAGGAACTAGGGGCGGAGTGGACCGCAGGCGGCGGCTCCCAGGAGTGGGGCGTACCGCAGACGTGGCAGCAGGTCCAGGTGGTCACCAGGTTCTTGAATGGCAAGCAACTGGACGGCGAGGATCTCTACGGGATTCTTGACGTCTGTGCGCCGGGTGGCGGGTTCAGCTGGTACTTCTTTGCCAGTCGCGCGACCGCGTACGCGAAACACCCGGACAATAAAGCCTGGCTGTTCGATCCGACGAACATGACCCCGTACGTTAACAACGAGGCGTTCGTACGGGCGGCCCAAGACATCATTGACGCATTGCCCTACGAGCCGGCGGATCAGGTGAACGCCGATCTCAACAGAACTGGCTTCGAGCAGTTTCTTGCCGGCATCGGATCGATGGTTCATTGGTGGGGCGACGTCGGGTCATTCGTCTACACAAGCGACCTGTCAGTTGTCCAGGACAAGGTCATGTTCAGCATCCTGCCCGGCTCGGACGACGTGTATAACAACACCACCAGCGCGTGGGAAACTCTCCCCTCCGGTCCGAACTTTGCTCCGAACGAGGCCTACATCGGTTGGGGCCTCTATGTCATGCAACGTGCGGTGGAGTCCGGGGTGGACAAAGCGGCCTGGAGCGTCGCGGCTCACCTCGGTAACAAGGACCTGGGCACCTGGATGGCGTTCTATCCATCAGGGTTCCAGCCCTATCGGAATAGCAGCTTCGCCGAAGAACTGTGGGCCGGTGCGGGGCTACCACCCGAATTCATATCCTCCTACTTGTCCTCGCAAGCGGATTCGTATAATCATCCCAACGGTGCCATCGAGCCTCGTATCCCGGGCATCTTCCAGTACTACGTCGCGGCTGAGACCGAACTCGCCCGGGCGTTCGCCGGTGAGGTGTCGGCGCAGGAAGCACTCGACGCCGCGGCTGCCGCGTGGGAACAGATCACGGACGATCTCGGGCGCGAAAGCCAGATCGAGCTCTATAACGCGGCGCTGGGTTAAGCTAGTTGCGGGTCGTGGGCCTGGATTTCTAATCCGGGCCCACGACGCAGCCTCAAAAGAGACCGCGAAGGGGCTCGTTCCGTTTCCTCATTTGCCTCATACGCGCACAATCGCGTCCCAGAACCCCATGGTGAAGCATGCAGCAAAATCCGGCGATTGAGCTTCCAACCGCGGATGCCCCTATCGGTGTAACAGCTGGGTGGCGCCAGACGCTCGGGCGCGTCCTCATCGTTGGCGCGTCACTGGTGGCGATTGCTCTAGTGGCTGTCCAGGTTCTCAGAACGCTCGGTTGGACAACCTTAGGTTTCCAGAATTGGCGACCGGTTGCTATCGCGTATCTGGCATGGGCCGTGTGCCTCTGCGCAAGCCTCGTGCTCACTCGCGGCGAACGCGGCGAAAGAGCCGTCTTCGTGTTACCGGCTGTCCTCATGACTCTCGCGTTCATCATATTTCCGACGATCTACGCGCTGTTCATCGCCTTTCACAACTGGAATCTCAGCGCCACCGCAGGACGGGAGTTCACCGGTCTTGAGAATTTTCGCCGCTTGTTCGGGGATCGGGGATTCTGGGCCGCCATGCAGAACATGGTGTACTACGTCGCCGCCGTCTTGGCCCAATACGTGATCGCCTTTGGGCTTGCAATCCTCCTGAATCAACAGATCCGAGGGCGCAAGTTTTTCCGCGTCGTCTTTCTCATACCTTTCATGTTGAGCCCGGTCGCCGTCAGCTTCATGATCGGAAAGTCACTACTCAATAGCCAATATGGTCCTGTTGTTCCTGCGCTCGAGGCGATCGGGTTCACGGGTATCTCGTTTTACGAGGACCCATGGCTTGCTCGGTTGAATATCATGATCATGGACGCTTGGTACTCGATTCCGTTCATGATGGTGCTCTTGCTCGCCGGAATCCAAGGGATTCCAGGAGAAGTCCTTGAGTCGGCGAAAATCGATGGCGCGTCGTCGTGGCAGACGTTTCGCCACATGATATTCCCGCTCATGCTTCCTGTTTCTCTGACAGCTATCGTTCTTCGGGTCATCTTTGAATTGAAACTGATCGATGTCGTCCGGGTCGTTACTGGGGGCGGCCCAGGGAGTGCCACTGACACGGTCAGCCTTTTCATCTACCGCGAGGGCATTCAAAAGACGAACGTGGGCTACGCGACTGCCCTGTCCCAGTTCTACCTGCTCGTCATCATCATCTCGATCGCGATCGTTCTCTGGCTCGCCAACAAAGCGGTGCAGAAGGTCAGTTGACCGGTATCGATGGAGTTCAACCGCCGCGCAATCGCTTCTGGCGCCACGAGCGGTGTAATTGAGGAGATCGCGTCGTGAGTCACGCAGTCCAGAAGACTGGCATTTACGCCGTCCTTATCCTGTGGACATTCGTTTGCCTGTTTCCGATTTTTTGGACCGTCTCCACGGCGTTCAAGGAAGCGAAGGACATTTATCAGGGTGATCTGATACCGTGGCTTCAATTTGAGCCAAACTGGAAGGGGTGGGAATCGCTCGGGCTATCCCCGGACACGATTCGGGAGCGCTCCGGGGCGCGAGACCAGTTCCTGAAGCACGCCTCCAACACGCTGACGATTTCCCTGAGCGCCGCCGCGTTGGCCGCCGTGATCGGCTCGTTGGCCGCATACGGTCTCGCTCGGTTCTCATATCGCTTTGGACCTTGGCGAAACAAGGACATTTCGTTCTGGTTCTTGTCGCAATTGATTCTGCCCCCAGTTGCAATTGCCTTGCCGATCCTCGTCCTATACCGCGAACTCGATCTCTTGGACACGCGCGTCGGTCTCATCCTGGTCTACACCATCATGAACTTGCCGATCGTGATCTGGATCATGCGCGATCAGTTCAACTCCATTCCCGTCGAACTCGAGCAGGCTGCGCTGGTCGATGGCGCATCCATTTGGCAAGCATTTCTTCGTATTGTGGTCCCCATCGCCGCTCCCGGTTTCGTGGCCGCATTCATACTTTCCCTGGTCTTTGCATGGAATGAGTATTTCTTTGCCGTTGTCCTTGCTGGGGCGGACGCGCCAACGTTGCCGCTCCTGCTGGCCGGCCAGACAAGTTCGCAAGGCACGCGCTGGTGGTCAATCGCGGCGCTCGCCACCGCCGCAATCACACCATTGATCGTCATCGGTCTTATCATGGAACGGCACATTGTCAAAGGACTAACGGCCGGCGCGGTCAAATAGGCAACGGCTTGGTGGTAGCCCAAAAACCGCCGGACCGAACATCTCACCGTGCAAGAGGACTGCACCCTCGGCAGGAATCTCCGGGCACTCGGATCCTGGGTCTCCGTGGGTCGGTTATGCTTCGGTAGATGTGGTTTCAGAACCGTTTCTTCTATGGCTGAAGGACGGGGTGTTTCTCATCGCGGCTTTGGCATTGTTCTTGAACCACACATACCGAAGGACCTGACTGCTACGTCAGGATGAGAGCCAACTCGACGGCTGCTTGAGAACCGAGAGCGATCGTGGAGATACTCGATGAGTGAAGAAACCAAACGAGTTGGACTTGGGAAGGTGATCTACTGCGTCGACGACGAGACTGAGGAACCGAATCACCACAAAGAGTGGGCAGAGCAAGCCGAAGTTCAGGAGGCAGTCGAGGAATCGTTTCCCGCTAGCGATCCGCCTAGCTTTGCCGGGGGAAGTGATTGCGAATCAACGTGAGATGGAATTTACCCCAGGAGACACCAGTACATCCCCTTCCGGCGCCCCCGTAACAGAGTACCTCCCGGGAACGTCTGTTCCCTATGCCGGTCTCCAGAGGTCCCAGGTCCTAGCCGTCTGCCATGCCATATCGGGTTGGAATCCCGCGACGTCTGACGCGACTAGGACCAGATCGTCTGGAAATCCGAGCCAAAGGCCAAACAGGTCGTCATTGACCGCACGTTGCAACCGCCGGAGAGCTGTTGTCTGACGTGAGATCGAGACTGCGCTCAGGAATTCTTCGATCGCCGCGTCGGCCTCAGTGTTCGCATAGCCCCCTGGGTTCCAGCCGGCGGGATTGGTTCGAATATCCCATCGGGAACCGTAGAGATCGAAGTCAGTGAAGCCCGGTAATTGATCATAGGCATAGCAAATGAGGTCGTAGTCTCTGCTCGAAATCCATCGCTCATCGAACTCGTCAGCCGGCAAGACCTCGATCGTCAATCCAAACCCGACCTCCGCGAGATCTCTCGCCACTCGTGCCATGACCGCCGTCAACTCGGGTCGGCTGTCTTCGCGAATAATGGCAACAGGCCGCAACGGCCAGCCATTCACGTCCTCGCGGACTCCGTCCCCGTCATAGTCCAGCCAACCGGCCTCAGCAAGCAGGACGGATGCGGCCTCGGCGTTGTGGGACGGGGTTGTCTGCGCCGGATCGTGTGCCCAGGGCTGAGCGATCGTACCAGCGGCGTTCCAACGGATGAAGCCGCCGAACACCTCCCGTGCATATCGCTCTCGATTGATGGCAAGCGACGCTGCAGACCTCACGCGGATATCCGTCCATAGACTCCCTGCAGGTTGGTCTGGATTGGCAAAGTTGAACGCGGCAAACATGACCGATGCCGCCGGAACCGCGTAGAGCGTCCCGGTCGCGTCGCCGACATCGTCTATCTGGTGATGCCGGACGGGCCAAGCGATCTGCGAGTCGCCATCTATCCACGCGTTCAACCGGGCACGCGGCCCTTCCTCGAGCGCCACTTCGAGCGTGTCAAGCCACGTATCTTCACCCCAATAGTCATCAAATCGCGTGAATCGAATCCAAGTGCTGTCCCACTCCGATATCTGCCAGGGACCGGTCCCGACCGGCAGAGACCTCGACCAATCAAATCCGGAAAGTGAGCGAATTCCCGCCGGCATCCCCTCCCAGAATTCGCCATACTGCCCGCGGGAAACGATTGGCAGTGTTGCGGCATTGAAGAGCCAGTTGGCGTCACGCTCCGTGAAGCGCACCCGAACCTCTCGATCGCTTACTGCTTCTATTGAATCGACAAGCGCGAACAGCCCGCTGACCGCCGATTCCGTATCCGTCCTATAAACCTCGTACGAAAAGGCCGCGTCAGCCGCACTGAGCGCGGCTCCGTCATGCCAAACTACGTTGTCCCGGACCGAGAACGCCAGCTCTAAACCATCTGAGCGCCACACCCAGTCGTCTGCCAACCATGGCATCGGCCGTAGCGTCAGCGGATCCGGACGAACGAGCGGCTCGAGATAGCTCAACGTGACCTGCGGATCCTGCGAGAACGCGGCCGTATTGCAGTTGTCACGAGACGCGCCGGGCCGCACCATCCGGAGCGCCCCACCGTACACCGGCGGGCCGACCCCGGGCTCTTCATCTGTGACAATCTGGATACCTGGTGGCGCCTGGAAGACGTTGGGATCCGGGGTCGTCGGGCTCGTGACCGGAGTAGCTGACTCGGTCTGCGCCGAAGAGCGCCCTCCGGAGGTCCCCGCGAGCAGGGAAAGCCCGGAACCCAGGCCGGCGCGAATAACGCTTCGTCGAGACGAACCGCGCACGTTCCACGGACTAATGGCTCTCGCCCCTCGTGGGTGTACAGGCATGTGGGTTACCTCTGCGCGAAACCGCCGCTGAGCGGATCACTCGCGCGTACATCTGACGCCAGGTCGTTCACAACGCCGGCCGTCTCTCCCCCTATGGGATGAAGCGTTTGACGAATCGTGATGTGCGTTTCCTTTATCACGCGAACCCGAGAAGTCGGGGAAGGTCGTCGAGCGACCGGATCTGACGCATCGGCGGCGGACCAGATTCGGTCCACGTCACGTCGTTCCTGTTGACCCAGACCGATGGAATACCCGCGGTACCCGCCCCTACCATGTCGAATTCCGCCGAATCGCCAACAAAGACTGCTTCGCCGGCATCGACCCCCGCGCGCCGAAGCGCTTCGTGAAAAATTCTGGGATCGGGTTTGGCCACGCCAAACTCTTCCGAGACGACCGCGAAGTCGACAAGACTTTCAATTCCGAGAAGATCCAGTTTGGCTCGTTGCACCTCCGCCGGGCCATTGGTGACGATCCCCAGCGGTTGCAAGGCGGTTGGAGTCTGGCGTGATAAACCTTCCCGCACGATGCGGAACACCTCATGGACTCCGGGAAAGAGCTTCAACCCATGGAACCGATTTGTCCGATACCAATCAGCCGCCGCACTCGCTTCAGCCGGATCATCGATTCCGAACCTCGCGAACAGTTCGCCGAAGTGATCGACGCCGTGTGGATGCAGCTGAATCGAGGCGACGATCATCTGGTCGAGATCGATTCCTTCCCGGACGCACGCTCCTCCAGCAGCGGAGCGGGTAAAGGCTATCCGCAAGCGCGCCTCTCGGGCCGCCGCATAATCGCACAGGGTATCGTCGAGGTCGAAAAGAACCGCCTTGGGTTTGGAATCAAGAGGTACTAACGCCATGAGTTCCGCAATCTGGGGAATTCGATTGAGCGGCATCCCCCGAAGTCAGCTGGCGTCGCTTTGCGGCGTCGACCCCCTCGGCAACGAGTTGCGCCAGATGTAGCACTTCCAACCGACGCCCCTGGGCATCAATTCCGCCTCTCAGTTGGAGGATGCACCCTTGGTTGTCGGTCACGATCTGCGTGGCGCCTGTTGCTTCTGCATCATCGAGCTTACTGTTCATCAGCCGCTCGCTGATTCGCGGGTAATCAAACGAAAAGCTGCCCCCAAAACCGCAGCAGACCTTCGGCTCGGCGAGATCCCGGACCTCGTGACCGAGTACATCCGCGAGTATTCGCCGCGGGGCCTTCCTCACCCCGAGCGCGTTCAGTCCCTGGCAGGAATCGTGATACGCGACCGTGCGCCGTTCTGCATGAGCCAGGCTCTCCGCTGGCAAGTCCGCGACTCTATCGATGAACGAGGTAAAGTCAATCACCCGGTGGGCGATTGCTTCCGCACGCGCCAGCCAGGCGGGTTCATCGCGAAATAAATGGAGGTAATCCTGGCTCAGCGTGGCCACGCAGCTCGCACTGCCCGACACAACATAGTCGACTTCACATTGCTCCAAGGCACGTATCGTCTGCCTCGCCATCCACTTGCCATGGCGGACGTCCCCCGAGTTGAGCGCCGGCAGCCCGCAGCAGTGCAATCCCTCGGGATATACCAGCCGCACCCCGAGTGCTCGCAACGACCGCGTAATGGCCTCTCCCTGCTCAGGATAGAGATTGTCGGTCATGCAACCCGGGAAGAGTGCCACTCGCTTGCCCGCGGCGCCATTCGGGATGATTGGCGCTTCCGAGATCGGCACTTCCCCGCTCCGGAGCCGTGCTCGCAACGGCCTTTCCGCCAGCAGCGGCAACGACCGCCATCGGGTTTGTTGACGAACGATTGGAACCCGCCGCGTCCGCAAGAGTCGAGCGTCGCGCGCGACCGAGGGTTGCAGTCGCCGCGCGATCTTCAATGCCACATTCGAGGTCTTGGGCCGGGCATAGAGCGCCAGGATCGTTCGCTTGGGCTCCTTGATACCGAAGCGCTCAACAACCATTCCCCGCACGTCGAGAATCTGCCGCGGCAGGGGAATCCCGGCCGGGCAGACGGTTTCGCACGCGTTACACGAGAGACATAGACTCTGCGGACCAGCGGCGGCGTCAAGCCCGTGATGGAACGGAGTTACCACGAGTCCAATGGCACCGGTGTAGATGTATCCGAACGCGTGGCCGCTCACTTCACGATACGGAGGGCAGACATTCGCGCACGCCGCGCAGCGGATGCAGTGAAGCGCCTCGACGAACTCGGGCAGCGAGGCCATCCTGCGGCGACCGTTATCGACGAGGATGATGTGCATCTGGTGGCCGGGCGTCGGTCCGGTAATGAACGTGGTGTAGCTCGTTATACGCTGCGCCGTTCCGGAGCGCGCCAGTAGTCGAATCTGCGTCACCGCATCCTCAAACGTTGGAACCACCTTCTCGATGCCGGCGAGGACGACATGAACGGGCGGCACAGAAGCGCACAGACGCCCATTGCCTTCGTTCGTGACCATCATCACCGTGCCGGTTTCGGCGATGAGGGCGTTAGCACCAGTGATTCCCATCCCGGCGGAGAAGAAGGCGTCGCGGATTTCGTCACGAGCAACCCCGACCTGCTCGGAGATGTCTTCTCGCGACACGTCTCGACCCAATGCGCCCGACATGTCCGCGCCAACTTCCTGGCGGGAAAGGTGAACGGCAGGCATTACCATGTGACTCGGGCGTTCGTGCCTGAGCTGGACGATCCATTCTCCGAGATCCGTCTCAACTACCTGATGGCCATGCTCCTCGGCGACGTGGTTGAAACCGATCTCCTCGGACACCATCGTTTTCGACTTCGCGATGAGTGAGACATGATGACGCCGGGCGATCTCGAGAACGATGCGGTTTGCTTCAACCGCGTCATTGGCCAAATGAACGGTTGCGCCAGCTCCTTCGGCAGCCGATTGGAAAGCCCGAAGATATCCCTCCAGATCTGACGTTACCGCGGTCTTGGCACGCTTCATCTGAGCCCGCAGTGCGCCAAAATCGATCTCATCGGTCGCTCGATCGCGAGCCGATCGCCAGCCCTGTTGAAAGGCCGTCAAATTGTTTCGCAGGCGAGGGTTGCTGAGCGCACCGCTCAAGTGGACGTTGAACTCGTCGCTACGGGCAGCGCGATGGCCCAATTGCTCGTCTTCATGTGGAGGAGTGACCGTCGTGCTTCGCCTAGTCATAGCAGACATGGAACCACCGCCGTTCGACCGGGGAGTTCAGCGAACCCATGGTCCGCTCATAACACCTGATTATGAGGAAGCCTCATTCCAGAATTGCTCGCGGAACTCGTTCGTGTCGTAGTAGCCGACGATACTGGTGATCTTGCCGGCATTGGTGCGAACGATGGCGGTCTGCTCGGAGAGTAGCTCCCGGCCGAGGTGCGACGCAAACTCGCGAAGCGTAAATTGCACCGCCGCCCGTTCGCCATCCGAGATGACATCGGTGACTTCCCACCTGGCGGTTGGATACGAGCTAACGACGGTTCCGAAATACGCCACGATCTCATCAGCCGGACGGATCACATCACGATGCGGTAGGGCACGAAACGATGCGTGGTTCGCGAGTATCGCTCGCAAACGACGGGGATCACGGGCATCGATCGCTGCGAAGAACTCCCGGCCAAGCTCGTCCGCGGTTGCCTGGCCCTTAGAGATCTCAGTCTCCCGTTCCATCCAGCCCTACCCGATCTCGCCGCAACTCAGTGGTCCGCGGAACATCACCTCATCCTCATTCAGGCGACGTCGTGGCCAGAAAGGGCTCATCGAGATGCGCGTAGTCCACCTGCGAAACTCTGGCGATCCCGTAGCGCGCGCCGCTCCGAGCCAGACTTCTGTCGATCTGCGCCAGCATCTCGCGATCATGCCCGGCCAAAAACTCCGCTAACTCGCGGATCGTCCAGTTCCGCCGCGACCGGCTGTATCCGCCACGCTCCCAGG
>JAHWJF010000282.1:0-3118 GCA_019348515.1 Chloroflexota bacterium
CGGGGCATCCGGCCGGAATGCAAAGGTCGTCTGGTTGGCTGCCAGGTGATGCATTCGTTCCCTCCTGTGCCCGATTGTCGCACCCCCAGCGGCAACTGATGCCATAATCCGTACGTACATAACTGATCGAAGCAACCGTGGCCGGGGGTCTAACGTGCGCGAGGCGGCGCCAGGAACATTCACGGGCGGCACTGCGATGCAGGTCGCCGAGCGCATTTGGGCGATCGATCTCGGCTTCCAGGGCTGGGATCGGGTCGTCTACGCCTATCTGATGGCCGCTCCCGACGAGCTGGCGCTGATCGAAACCGGGCCGACATCGACGTTGCCGGCCCTCCGGGCTGGAATCGAGGTGGCGGGATTCGATCCGGCGCAGCTAACCAAGATCTTCGTGTCCCACATCCATCTCGACCATTCGGGGGGCGCCGGGGCTATTGTCCGCGAGCAGCCGGACGTGCAGGTCTTCGTCCATCCGGTCGGTGCGCCACACCTGATCGATCCCGCGCGCCTGGTGAGCTCCGCCGGCCGTCTTTACGGCGAGCGCATGGACGCGCTGTGGGGCGAGGTCGTGCCGGTGCCGCAGGATCGGGTCGTGCCCCTTGCCGATGGCGAGACGCTGGAGGCGGCGGGGCACGTGCTGAGTGTTCTCTTCTCGCCCGGTCATGCGTCGCACCACGTCGCCTTCTGGGAGCCGGAATTGGGCGCGGTCTTCACCGGCGACGTCGCCGGGGTGCGTATGCCGAGCTCCGGCTACGTTCTGCCCCCTGCGCCGCCGCCCGACCTGGCGCCAGACGATTGGGCCATCTCGACGGAGCGGCTGCGCCAGGCGGGCCCGCGCCGCCTCTATCTGACCCATGGCGGACCGTTCGACGATGTATCGGAGCATCTCGAGCAACTCATGCCGAACCTGGCTAGGGTCGAGGAGATCTGCCGTGCGGCGATGCTGGATGGCGCCACCGATGAAGAAGTCACGGCGCTGATCCAAACCCACACCGAGGAACGCATTGGGACGGCCGCGAGCGCGGATCCGGGGATCGTCCAGCGCTATGGCTGGGCATCGCCGAGCTTTCTCTCGGCGCTCGGGTTCCGGCGGTTGCTCTCGCGCCGCGGAGAGATTCCCAGGCAGGATCGGCCAGCGCGCTAAAGGATAACGTCAGCGGAGGAAGGGCGTGGTCGCCGGGTCGCCATCGGAGAGTGAGCGTGTTCTTGGGGATGGCCGGGTTCTCCCGTTCTCATCTCACGCCATGCGAGCCTGGTTTTTGCAATGTGCGCTCAAGTGGCAACGCGCGGGCGCCTGGCTGGCGTTGGCCGCGCTCTATCTTCTCGCGGTGGCCATGCTGCTTCTCCCTTGGCCGTTTGGCACGCACCCAGCCTGGGCGTACAACTGGGAGGGGTACACCGCCTGGCGCTGGGAGACGTACTGGGAGGCGCCGGCCGGTCCGGTGGTCGAGATCTGGGCGCCGACCGATGGGTTGATGACTGACAGCGGGCAAGGGCCGCTCGTGGGTCTGCCCGTGGCGATCGGAACAGCCGTGGCGGGGGTCGAGCTGAACGCCATGCGCCTGCCGGTGTCGCTACTCGCCGCCCTTTCCGTGCCGATGCTGTGGCTCCTGGGGCGGCGGCTCTTCGGAGCCGGGCCGGCTACGCTCGCGGCGCTGCTGCTGGCGACGTCACCGGTCTTCCTGCTTTACGGCCGCACCGCAACGCTGGTGGGGGTATCGCTCCTGCCGCTGCTGCTCTCGGCGCTGGCGTTGGTGCGGGTGCTGGACGCTCGGGAACACGACGGTTGGCGCTGGCGACGAGAAGGGCTGCTGGCCGGGTCACTCGTGCTTGGCATCTACGCCTACGCTCCGGTGCGCCTGCTCTGGCCGCTCGCGGTAGGTCTGCTGGCGCTAGCGGCGATTCGCAAGAGCGGGCGACGCCGAGTTCTGATGCAGTCGGCGCTTCTCTGTGCGCTCATCGTTCCGGTGGCAACGATGATTCTGGAGCAGCTCGCCGGGCCGGACCCCGACCCGGTGGGCGCGGCGATGGGCTATTTCCACGCGCGGGGCGAGCAGCTCGCGGCGATGGGCGATCTGGCGGACGCGGGACAGTATCTGCGGGAGGAAGACGCGGCCGCGGGCACAGGCTGGGAGACTGCCACGCGGCTGGTGGGACAGAACGCGGTCGATCTCGCGAGGCTCCTCCTCGACCGAGATACGGGGCCGGCGCCGATCGAGTACTGGAACGAACGAGGGCGCTTCTGGCCGTGGTTCCTCCTCCCGTTCGCGGTCGTCGGCGCGATCTCGACGGTGGACCGATGGGTGCGTGCGCGTGGAAGGCAGTCCGCTCCCCTGCTGCCCTTCGCGCTCTTCCTGGGATTGACACTGCCGCTCCTGCTGACGTCCCGGGTTCACATCGGCAGGCTACTCCCGGCGCTCCCGTTCGCGTTGTTGCTCGTCGCGGCGGGTGCCTGGATTGCCGCTGGATGGATTTCCGGGCTGGCCCGCCGCGCAGGGCGGGGAGACGTGGGAGAGTGGCGTTGGATCGCCCCAGCTGTTGCTGGAATGCTCCTCATGCCCGCGGCGGCCGGCGCGCGGGTCGACATGGAGACGCCGCTCTCCCCCACGCGCGAATCGCTGACGGCGGTGACATTGGCGGACTGGCAAGAGGATGCGAGCGAGCGGGGAGGGGCGGTACTGGTCGAGGATCCGGCTCTCGGTGACGACATCGAGCGCGTTCACGCCGCCACCTATCGTCTCGACCTCGACGGAATCTACCGCTTCGTCGACATCCAGCAAACCGGGGAGACGCGCGACGTTGAGGCAGCGAGTGATCCGCGGCCCGCGCTGCTGTGGCGCGGTGCGCTGAAAGCGCTGCAGGCGGGTGAGATCGCGCGCCCCTGCGAGCGACTCTGGTTCGTGGCTCCGGAGATCGCGGGCGACTTCTTCACGGCCTGGCATGAGGCCGGCTGCGCGGGCACGCCGGACAGCGTCATCCTGCCCTAGGGCCTAGAGTCGAATGCCCTTCTACTCCCGGCCGTGAGATGAACCGGCTCCCGAACCAACCCCAGGCTTGTATGAGGTCCAATTCGTGGTATTGCACCGTGGTGGACCGTGCCCACGCCTTGGCGCGTCCGTCA
>JAHWJF010000282.1:3218-5477 GCA_019348515.1 Chloroflexota bacterium
ACGAGATCGGCACGGTCGGGTGTGATCGAAACGACGTGTTGTGCGAACGTCGGCAACTCGTCAGGGAATTGCCAGGCGGGGCCGCTCCACGTTCCGGAGAGCGGAGCGTCCCGTGCTAGCGCCTCTTGCAATGCCGTAAGGCATCGCGGGGGCCGGGAAAGATCGGTTGCGACCGGTTCGGTGCGGAGCAGCGCCTCGAGCTCATCGACTATTGGCTCCGCGAGATCGTGGCTGAAGCGCCAGAGATGACCGGATCGGGTGCGGCCGAAGAACAGCCGCGGTGGCTCCTGGTGGTCCCCCGGCTCGTTCACCGCGTGCAAGCGATTTCGCGCATCGTGCCGATACAACGCGTCAACATGGATTTCCATCAGGGCACGGTCGGAGATCATCTGACGTGTGATAGAGGTCGACCCGACGTGCCGTGCGGGCTCAGTGATTTGGCTTTCGGTCGGCCACAACTGTATCGGCCAGCTCGGTAAGCGTGCTGACGGTTGGGACGTCCGCGTCGTCGTGGCGGTCGTAGCGGTCGAGGAGCACCGCGCTCATGCCGACACCGAGTGCCCCGACCACGTCCGACTTGGGCTGATCGCCAACATGGACCGCAAATTCCGGATCGATCCCGAGCGGCTCCAGGGCCGCCTGATAGGTGCGGGGATCGGGTTTTTCATAGCCGACAAGCGCCGAGGTGACGATGAGATCCATGAGCGGCGCGAAGGCGAAGTGCGTGCAGACGACGGTCACGTCATCGTCGGCGTTGGAGATGACCGCGGTCAGCACGCCAGCACGGCGCAGGGTGCGCAGCGCCGGCAGGACGTCGTCGAAGAGCCGGTAGTGGTGGTGATCCGGCACCTCGTCGAACTCGGAGATATAGGCACGCCGCATCTCACGCGTCGTCTCCGGGTCGTGGGGGAGCCCGGCGGCCGCTAACCAGCGGCGCATCAGCTCCAGGCGGAACGTTTCCCGCTCCTCCGGCCCCCGGTCCCGGACCGGGAAGCGACCGTTCTCGATGGTGAAGTAATCCTCGGCGATACGGTCCGCGTCCCGCAGGGTCACCGGATCGGCATCGATGCCCTGTTTCCGCGCTGCCTCCGCCAGCCGCTCCCAGCGTGGCGGATTCAGCTCGATCAGCGTGTCATAGAGGTCAAAGGTGACGAGGTCAATTGGTCCGTTTGTAGCGAATGTTCCCATAGAGAGGAGGGTAACACGAGCGGAAGAGCGGACTCGCCTCGTGCGACCCCGCTCTCCATCCGGATCAACTGAACATCGGCGGCGGGCAGATGCTCTACTGATACTACATCGACGACGATGCCCCCGACCCACCGCCGCTCTTCTTGGAGCCACCGCCGCTCTTCTGGGAGCCGCCGTCGCCCTGCTGCGAGTTCGCCTCTCCCATCGCCGCCTGCCCGGCTTCCATCGCCGACTTGCCGGCTTCCTCAGCAACGCGCTGCACCTTGGCGACCGTGTCTCCCGCCATCTCCTGAACGGTGCCGATCACCTGGTCGCGCTTTTCTCCAAGCAGTTGCTTCTCCTTCTCCGTTTCAGGGATGAGAAGACCAGCAACTCCGCCGAGTACTGAGCCAAGCGCGGCGACCGCCACGGGGTTCGCCTCGACCATCTGCCAGAAGCCCTGGGCTTGCTGCTGCATCTGCCCAGCCCGCTCCTGCACCTGGTGCTGCATCTGGCCGGCCCGCTCCTGGACCTGACCGACGACCTGGCCGGCAGCATCCTGAGCCTGACCTACCCGCTCCTGGGCCTGGCCCATGACCTGACCGCCCATCTGCTGGCCCTGACCGCCCTGCTGGTCAAACTGACCACCCTGGGTCCCGGAGACACCATATCCACCATGGGTCCCAGACGAACCATATCCGCCGATGCTCGCCGACGACCCGTATCCCCCTCCGGTCCCGTACGAACCGTAGTAGGGCGAGCCAGCGCCCGATGATTGGGAGTTCCAATCCCCGGACATCCCGCTTCCCTCACGGCCATACCGGGCATAACTTGAGCTCTGTGAGCCACCTGACCGGTTTGACCAGAGCCAGCCGATCCCGATCGCCGCCAGCGCGGCCGGCACCGGGTTCTTTTTGATGGTGGTAAAGAGATCGCCTTTCACGCTTTCGGCGGTATCTCGAGTGTACATTGCCATATGCTCGACCCTCCCAATGGTTGCGTCACGCACCGAGGCCTTGGCCTGGCCGGTCATTTCGTTGATCGCGGTCTTGGCCTCCTCGATGGCGTACTTCGCCACCTCCTTGGCCGCGT
>JAHWJF010000283.1 GCA_019348515.1 Chloroflexota bacterium
CGCTGGCGATGGTGTTCTTCCCCTTCTTGGTGGCCTCCACACTCGGGACCAGCATCGTCCCCAGCAGGAGGGCGACCAGGAGCGACAGCACCACCCGGGCGATCGTGCTCGTGGGCGGGCTCGTCATGGACTTCGCGCTGGTCATCGTGTGCTCCCGTCTCGTGGTCTCCGCTGTCCGGGGCACCCCCGGATCCGTGCCTCCACCGTAGAGCGGGGTGCAGGAGGCGGCAGCCATGCCGGGAACAGCTGGCCTGTCAACTGCGGAACAGGGCACGGAGAACAGCGAGCCGGTCGTCCCTGAGCTGGCAACTGTGGAATCTATGCGGGCTGCCTGGACCAAACCGTTGATGCTGAAGCGGCGTCAGGGCGGAAACGTCAGCGACGTTTGCGTGGCATGGAGCCAAAGCAGCCGCGGTGGCGAAGAGCGTTGGGAACGAGCGGTGATTCCCGCACGAGAGGTGCGATCTCAGCCTGGTGCGTAGCGGGCGATTGGGGACGGCATCCCTACGCGGATGCTATGTATCCGAAACCGGCATGGTGGTTCGATACGCGAGAGCGTCCCCATAGGGGCAGGTGGTAGCGCCCAGGGGCCCGCGGCGGCAGGCTCGGGATGCCAGATCCACGTGGCAAACTGCACGCGCCGACGCCCCCGAGTCGGAGAACCAGAGGGCGTCGGCCGTTGAGCTTCTGTTAGCAGCCGGCCTGGACGGCCTTGATCTCTGTTCCGCGCGCCGTGCGTGGCATTCCGACCGAGAGCTACGACTGCAATCGGTTCTTGGGGCGGTGAACGCAGCATCGAAAAGCCCCTCTCCCTGTGGCAGGGAGAGGGGTTGGGGTGAGGGCGACCTAGCCCAGCGCGGCAATCGCCTCGATGACCGGCTGCGCCTCTTCGGTCAGCGTGTTGGCGACCTCGTCGAACACCACCTGCGGATCCTCCAGATTGATCACGATCCGCTCCAGCCCGGCGCCGATGATCTGGTCCCCATTCGGGATGAAGACCCGCGCCACGTCCTGCGGCTGAGTCAGCGGCAATTGCTCGACGGCCGTCCTGAAGTTCGGATTCTCCTCGAAAAACGCCTGCATCTCCTCGCTTTCGACCGCCGACTTGCGCACCGGCATGTAGCCCGTGTTCTGCGACCAGAAGGTGGTGCCCTCGGTCGAGGTCACGTACTCGATGAACTTGAACGCCGCCTCCTGCTTCTCCGGCGGGGACCCCGCCATGATCGCCAGACCGGCGCCGCCGGTGCAGCAGCCGAACTCCTCGGCCTTCGGCAGAAACGCGGTGCGGAACTCGAACTTGTCCCCGACGTTCTCCGTGATCCCGCGCAGGCTTCCCGTCGAGGCCATCACCGAGGCGGTCAGGCCATTGGCGAAATCGGCCTCGTTGTCGGCCGGTAGCGTTGCCCAGCCGTCCGCGGTCGATGAGCGGTAGAACTCCCCGGCCTCGATGCCGTCCGGCTCGTTGATGAGGATCGTGAAATCAGGATTGGAATAGGCGCCCTCGAACTGCCAGATCACCGCCTGGAACAGCCAGGCGATGTACGAGGCGCCGGTCGGATGGGAGAACGCGGCCCGGGTAATGGTGTCGCCGTCCTTCTGGACCAGCTCCGGCGCCACCTCGACGAGCTGGGACCAGAACTCCGGCGCTTCCTCCAAGCCCACCTCGGCGAAGGCATCGACGTTGTAATAGAAGAGCGGGGTCGAGCGCGCCATCGGCAGCCAGTAGGAGACGCCGTCGCGCACGCCCTCGTTGTAGAGCGACTCGATATAGTCGGAGGTATCGACCTCGTTGGCGGCGATCAGGTCATTGAGCGGCGCCAGGGCATTGGCCAGATAGAACCGGAACCACCAGACGTCTGAGAGCAACGACACATCAGGGGCCTGCCGCGCTTGCAGCGCCGCCGTCAGCTTCTGTGCCGTCTCCTCGTAGGTGCCCTGGAACTGGTATTCCACCCGGACATCCTGCTGCGACTCGTTGAACATCTGCACGATCGCCTGCTCGGCTTCGCCCAGCGCGGCGCTGTACGAGCCCCAATAGAGGACGCTGATTGGTTCGGCCTGCTTGATCACGGCCGGCGCGGCGAAGGCGGTACTCCGCTTCACGTTGCCGACTGTCGCCGTCGCGGCCGCGGCAACTCCCGCCGCCCCTGTCAGCACCTTCCGTCGAGAAACTGTCCGTGTCATCCTCACGCCTCCTTTGTTTCTGCCGGGACGGCGACTCGCCGCCCCACCGAGCGCCAAAAACGGAACTCGCTACCCTTTAGTGGCTCCCGCCGCGATTCCCTCGATGATGTGCCGCTGCGCCCAGGCGAAGATGACGAGCAGTGGCACGATCACGAACATTGACGCGGCCATGACCACGCCCCAGTCGGTGTTCCCCTCCTGATCGAACAGATAGGTCAGACCGACGGTCAGCGTCCGCATCTGCTGCGTATTGGTGACGATCAACGGCCAGAGATAGTCGTTCCACTTGGCGACCAGCGAGATCAGACCGAAGGTCACCAGCACCGGCCGCGAGAGCGGGATGACCATGTCCCAGAGCAGCCGCAGATGCCCGCAACCATCGACCTTGGCCGCGTCGAGCACCTCGCGCGGCAGACCGAGAAAACTCTGGCGCAGCAGGAACGCGCCGAAGGCGGTCGCCGCGCCGGGGAGGACGATGCCCTGGTAGGTGTTGATCCAGGACTGGCCGAAGACATCGGAGAGGGTCAGGTAGTTGGGCAGGATCGTCACCTGGTTGGGGATCATCAGCGCCGCCAGCAGCAGGACGAAGACCCATTCCTTCTTGGGGAAGCGCAGGAAGGCAAAGGCGTAGGCGGTCATGGTGGCGTTGACCAGCTCCAGCCCGGTGCCGGCCAGCGTCGTGATGATGCTGTTGAGATAGAACTGACCGAACGGGGCCGCGTTCCAGGCTTCGCCGAAGTTTTCCCACCGCCACTCCGTTGGCAGCCACTGCGGCGGCAGGGTGTAGATCTCCTGGTTCGTCTTCAGCGAGCCCAGGAGCATCCAGAGCAGCGGCAGGCCAATGATCGCCACCGCCAGCGCCATCAGCGCGTAGCTCACCACCTGCCCAAGTCCCAGGGAGCTGCCGCCTCTACGCATAGTGGACCCGCTCCTCGGCGTAGCGGAGCTGGAAGAGGGTGATGGCGAACATGATCGCGAAGAGCACCAGCGCCGCCGCCGCGGCGCGGCCGGCGTTGTAGGCGACGAACCCCTGCTCGTAGACGTAGTAGATGAGCGTATTGGTGGCGTCGACCGGACCTCCCTCGGTCATCACCTTGATGATGTCGAAGGCCTGGAAGGAGTTGAGGAGCGCGGTGATGACCAGGAAAAAGGTGATCGGCGACAACATCGGCAGCGTCACCGAGCGAAAGCGCCACAGCACCCCGGCACCATCGACCCGCGCCGCTTCGTAGAGATCTTGCGGGATGGCCTGCAACCCCGCCAGGTAGATGACGGTGCTGAAGCCGACGTTCTTCCAGACGTAGACGATGATCACCGCCGGCAGGGCCCAGGCCGGGTCGGTCAGCCAGCTCGGGGAACTAATGCCGATGCCGCCGAGCAGCCGCGCCAGGAGGCCGAAGCGGGGATCGAAGATGTAGACCCAGACGATGCCGATGGCGGCTCCGCTCAACAGCGTCGGTGCGAAGAGCACCGCCCGCGCGCCATTCCGCCAGCGCAGCTTCTGGTTGAGCAGCAGCGCCGTGGCCAGTCCCAGCAGGAGGGAGCCGCCGACGGCCCCGACCGTGAAGACGGCGGAGTTCCTGAGCACCATGCGGAACTCGTTATCGTTGAACAGGTACGCGTAGTTGGCCGAGCCGACGAAGGTCTTTACCGGGGAGATCATGTCCCAGCGGACGAGGCTGAGGTAGAGGTTCGAGATCATTGGCCAGTAGGAGAAGATGCCAAAGAGCAGCAGGTTCGGCGCGACGAAGAGGAGGAAGAGGAACCATTCGGCGCGCCAGAACGCGCGCCGCCGGGTGATCTCCTGGGGAGCGGATCGCACCCCGTCGATCTCCGGCGCTGCCGACAGGGATGCCCGGCCAAGCATGTGGTTCTCCACGGTCCCGGGCATCATGGCCCGTAGTGTCCCGGTTCGACGGCGACCAGAGACTAACAGACCATGAAGTTCTATCACAGGTTGCGCAACCGTGCCCGCCAATGTGGACCGGGGGGCGTTAAGAAGTCGATCGGCAACCCGCGCGTCTCCTCATCCCCGGCCGGACGGTCATGCCGACTGATAGACGTCGGTGCTCAGATACTTGATCCCGCTGTCGACCATCAGCGTGACGATCGTCGCTTCCGGTCCCAGGCGTTCGGCGAGGCGTAGCGCCGCGACGACATTGGCGCCAGAGGACGCGCCTCCAAACAGCCCTTCCTCACGGGCTAACCGCCTGGCCATCGCCTTCGCCTCGTCGGTGGAGACGGTCATCACCTCGTCGACGAGATCCGGCTGCCACAGGGGAACGACAAACCCCATCCCGATGCCCTCGATCCGGTGCGCACCGCTCCGTCCTTCCGAGTACACCGGCGATTCGGCCGGCTCGACAGCGACGATGCGGACATCGCGCTGATGCTGTCGCAGCGCCTGCGTGGTTCCGTGCAGGGATTGGGCGGTGCCCACGGCGTGGACGAAGGCATCGATGTGCCCGCCGACCTGCGCCCAGAGCTCTTCCCCCAGCGGGTGATAGCCGGTCATCCCGTCGGCGTTGTGGAACTGATCGGCCCAGAAGTGACCGGGAGCTTGGCTCAGTTGCCGCGACGTTTCGATCAGGGTCTTGACGAGCGATTCGGTGATCTGCTTGTCATCGCTCGGGATCAGCGTCAGCTCCGCGCCAAGCGCTCGCATATGGGCGAGCTTCTCATCGCTGAAGGCGTCGGAGGTGACGAGCAGGCAGCGGTAGCCCAGAGCCGTGGCGACCATAGCGAGTGACGTTCCCGTGCTGCCGCTGGTGCACTCGACAACCGTCCCGCCGGGAGGCAAGCGGCCATCAGCGGCGGCCTGTTGGATCATCGCCAGCGCCGCGCGGTCCTTCATGCTGCCTGTTGGGTTCATCGACTCCAACTTGACGAGTATGCGTCCATGTCCAGGGGGGACGATGCTGTGAAGCTGCACCAGCGGGGTATTGCCGATCAGCTCGGTCACCCGCGCGCTCATCGCCTCCGAGCTTTGCGGCGCGGCACGAACGCTCATGGATGCCTCCTCGCACGTAATGGAGCAGCCTTTGCCTCTGACCAGGAGTGTGGACGCGACCGACGCCGGAGGCCGCGGAGCGGAGTGAGGGCCGATAGTAACGGCAGCGCGAGGATTGTCAAGAGGCCAACCCGTTCGGCTATCGGTTATCAGCTATCAGTCGAAGGCTCAGGGGTGGTCGGTGGGATCGAGCAAGGCCCAGCCGAACTGGACGACTTTGCGGCCCAGAGTGAAGGCTTGCCCGATGCATATGCGTTCCATCACGGCGAAGCTGGT
>JAHWJF010000017.1 GCA_019348515.1 Chloroflexota bacterium
AAACGTCATGCTGGTTTGCCCGATCTGCATGCAGCCATCTCGGGTTGGTGTCCGTGAGGGTTCAGACGGCAAGAACGTCCGCTATTGCAAGAAGTGCGACGCGATGATTCCACGACCGGAGGCCGCGTAGCCTGATTGGAAAACGTCGATCTGGACGGCGGCCTTAGCGCCTGACGCACGGCGGACCAGGCGGGAACGCCGATTAAGGAAGAAGTAGGTAAGCTCTGATGGCACGATTGAAAGACAAATATCAGGAAGAGATCGTTCCCGAGTTGATGAAGGAGTTTGGCTACTCCAACGTAATGCAGGCGCCAAAGTTGGAGAAGATCGTCGTCAACGTGGGGCTGGGCGAAGCAGTCACTAATGCGAAGGCACTCGAGAGCGCTGTCTCGGACCTCACGGCGATCACCGGTCAGCGGCCCGTCGTGACGCGAGCCAAGAAGTCGATCGCGGCGTTCAAGCTGCGCGCCGGGATGCCGGTCGGAGCGACGGTGACCCTGCGGGGACCACGTATGTACGAGTTCTTCGATCGACTCGTGGCCATCACGCTGCCTCGCATCCGTGACTTCCGGGGCGTCTCTCCGAATTCATTCGACGGACGGGGCAACTACACCTTGGGACTCCAGGAGCAGATTGCGTTCCCGGAGATCGACTATGACAAGATCGACAAGGCCCGCGGGCTTGAGCTCAGCCTTGTGACCAGTGCCAAAACCGATGAAGAGGGGCGAAGGCTGCTGAGCCTGCTTGGCATGCCCTTTGCCCGCACGGAGCGAATGAGCTAGCTCGTCCAAGAGACGAGCCGGAGGAACCTGAATGGCCAAGAAGTGTTTGATCGTCAAGGCGGCGGGGCCGGCCAAATTCCAGACCCGGCAGGTGAACCGCTGCCAGCTCTGCGGGCGCGGTCGCGCGTATATGCGGAAGTTTGGCGTCTGTCGCATCTGTTTCCGTGAATTGGCATCGGTGGGGCGGCTCCCTGGCGTGACGAAGTCGAGTTGGTAGCAGAGCGCAGCGGAGAGGCGATATTGGGAAGCTGGATTGCGAGGAGAGCCGACGCATGAGTGTCAATGATCCTATCAGCGATATGCTGACGAGGGTGCGAAACGCGGGGATGGCGCGCCAGTCGGAGACGACGATGCCGTCGACAAAGGTGCTCGTCGCGATTGCCAAGATCCTCAAAGAAGAGGGCTACATCGCTGACTTTCGCGTGATCGAGAAACGTCCCCAGGATCAACTGGTCATTTCGCTCCGTTACGGGGCCGACCGAAAGCCGGCGATCAAAGAGATCAAGCGGGTCAGCAAGCCGGGCCTGCGCGTGTATGCCGGAAAGAACGACATCCCCAGGGTCCAGAGTGGTCTCGGAATCGCGGTCGTCAGCACTCCGCAGGGAGTGATGACAGGATACGAGGCCCGCCGGCGTGGTATTGGCGGCGAAGTCCTCTGCACGGTCTTTTAGGATTCAGTGCGAGACGGCCTGATCGGGGGTCGCTCGCGGGAGAGTGGCCATGTCTCGAATTGGAAACTTGCCGATATCGATCCCGGCCGCCGTCGAGATCGAAATTGGCGAAGACAACACGGTGAGCGTCAAGGGGCCGAAGGGCTCACTTACACAGCGTTTCAGCCCCAGCATGCGGCTCCAACGAGAGAACGGCACAGTGCTCGTTGAGCGACCTGATAATCAGAGAGAGCACCGTTCGCTGCACGGGCTGACGCGAACGCTGCTCAACAACATGGTCGTTGGCGTTACCGACGGGTACAAGCGCGACCTAGAGATTCAAGGCGTCGGGTATCGAGCCGCTCTTGATGGCAACGTGCTCGTACTTTCAGTCGGGTTCTCGCACCCGGTTCGAATGTCCCCGCCGGACGGTGTGTCGTATGCCCTCGATGGAAACACGCGTTTATCCGTGGTGGGCATCGACAAGCAATTGGTCGGCGAGGAAGCGGCACGCATTCGACGGGTGCGGCCACCTGAACCATACAAGGGGAAGGGAATTCGTTACGCCGGCGAGCGGGTTCGCCGCAAGGCGGGCAAGGCGGGCAAGGCGAAGTAGAGGGAGCGCGCGGGAGCTTCCGCGCCCTGATTAGGAGCAACCTGGATGCAACGAAAGTTCCGGAGAGCGCTGACTCCACGCAAGCGCCGCCACGTGCGTGTGCGGGCGAAGGTCAGTGGAACTAGCGCGAGACCTCGCCTCAACGTCTTTCGCTCGTCAGCGCACATCTATGCACAAGTCATTGATGATGATCGAGGCCGCACACTGGTCGCCGCGAGCGACCTGGAGCAAGACGTCCGTGACCGGGTGGGGGCCGATGCCACTAAGAGCGCGCGAGCGCGCGCGGTCGGCGAGGTCATTGGCGAGCGCGCGAAAGCTGCCGGAATCAACACCATTATTTTTGACCGCGGTGGGTATATCTACCACGGGCGGGTAAAGGCCGTTGCCGAAGCCGCGCGTGAGTCCGGACTCGTCTTCTAGGACATGTAAGCCCGGGTCTGGGCGTGGGTACGGTGATCGGGGAGAAACACATGGACAGGAATCGAGGCGAGCGGGGCTCCAGACGCCGTTCCGACGACGAAGGTGGGAGCGAGTTCGAAGAGCGAGTCGTGCAAATCAATCGAGTCGCCAAAGTGGTGAGGGGCGGGCGTCGCTTCAGCTTCGGCACGATCGTCGTGGTTGGCGACGGCAAAGGGCGCGTTGGAGCCGGGCTCGGGAAAGCTAACGAGGTGCCCGATTCCATTCGAAAGGGAGTTGAGGCGGCCAAGAAATCGCTCATTCGGGTGCCACTGGAGGGGACCACGATTCCGCATCCGATCGAGACATCGTTTGGTGCGTCTCGGGTCCTTCTCAAGCCTGCGGCGCCGGGGACCGGAGTCATCGCCGGTGGCGGCGTTCGCGCGGTGGTCGAGGCCGCGGGCATCAAGGATGTGCTAACGAAATCATTGGGTAGCAACAACCCGGTAAATGTGGTTCGCGCCACCCTCAAGGCGCTCCAAGAGCTGGAATCGCCCGATGCGATTGCACAGCGCCGCGGCCGTGCTCCAGGTGTTCGCCGAAATCGAGGCGATGGCGCCCGCGCGACGGCTGTAGCGCCGGCGAACGGCGTCGAGGATGCCCCAACGACATCGGCGCGCCGACGCGCACCCGGAGGGGGTGAAAGGTCGTGAGTGAAAAGGGAACGGGAACACTTCGCATTACGTTAGTACGGAGTACGATCGGTCGTCCCGCTGATCAGGGCCGGACAATCAAATCTCTGGGGCTCCGCAAGTTGAATTCGACTGTTGAGCGCCCAGACAATCCATCGATACGTGGCATGGTGAACAAGATTAGCCATCTCGTGAAAGTCGAAGAGGTGCAGCCGACGATCGAGCTAAAGGGCAGCACGCAGTCACCATAGATTGAAGAGCAGTCGAGGTCCGCCGCGTTAAGCGGACCCGGCGATGGGGAATAACACAATGACTATAACACTTGACGAATTGCGCGGAGGTGAGGGCGCGCACCGCGAGAGGAAGCGAGTCGGGCGTGGTCACGGTAGTGGCAAGGGCAAGACGGCCGGCCGTGGGACGAAGGGTCAGAAGTCGCGAAGCGGTCCCGGAGTGCGGCGCGGGTTCGAGGGCGGTCAGCTGCCAATTCAACAGCGGTTGCCGTACAAGCGCGGATTCACGAACATCTACCGGACTCCATGGGAGGTCGTCAATCTCGGCCGACTCGAGGCGGTGCAAGTCGATGGGCCAATCACGCCGGAAGTGCTCTTTGCGCAAGGTGTCACGAGAGGTCTTGAATTTCCAGTCAAGATTTTGGCTGGGGGCGAACTCACGCGTGCGGTGACCGTCCACGCACACGCCTTTTCGGACTCCGCAAGGGCAGCGGTCGAGCAACTAGGTGGGTCTATCACGGAGCTCGACCGTACCGATGAATGGCTCCAGGCGAAGCCAAGAACGCGCCGGCTCCCGCTCAACCGTGACCTTAAGAAGGCGAGGGTCGGTAAAGTTGGCGGCCCCTCGCGACGCGAAGCGATCGCGGCGCTCGGCGAGATCCAGGAGGCTTAATCGGTGCTCACCGCTGTAGCCACCGCCTTTAAAATACCCGACCTGCGCGCGAAGATCCTATTCACGCTTGGCATGCTCGTCATCTTCCGATTTTTTGCCGCTATCCCGGTTCCCGGCGTGAACCGCGAGGGGCTACAGGAATTCATTCAGAGCAACGCCCTGTTAGGGATCCTCAACATCTTCTCCGGCAACAGCCTCCAGAACTTTTCGATTGTGGCGCTCGGAGTCTACCCGTACATCACCGCGTCGATCATCATGCAGTTGATGACTCCGATCATTCCTAGTCTCAATGAACTGTCGAATGAGGGACAGGGGGGCCGGAACAAGATCAATCAGTACACCCACTGGCTGACCGTGCCTCTCGCCATGTTGCAGGGGTATGGTCAGGGCGTTCTGTTCTCCCAGCAAACCGGTCCCGATGGCCGACCTCTTATTGAAGGCTTTGGATTTGGCACTCCGGGCATGATGCTGTCGACACTTGCCACGCTGCTCACGATGACCGCGGGGACCATGCTCCTGGTCTGGATGGGGGAGTTGATCACCGAGTTCGGGATCGGAAATGGCATCTCCATCATCATCTTCGGTGGCATCGTGGCCTCGCTTCCGGGTTCGATCGTAGCGCTCTTCCGCGGTCCCTCGGTCACGAGCAACGTCATCGGCACGGCGATGTTCATCGCCATTGGCCTGTTGACGATTGTCGGCATCGTGCTGATCAACGAGGGGCAGCGTCGCATCCCGGTCCACCACGCCAAGCGAGTGCGATCAGGACGCATGTACGGGGGCAATACAACGTTTATTCCACTGAAGGTCAATTCTGCCGGAATGATCCCGTTGATCTTCGCCGTCAGTATTCTCGTATTCCCTGGTCTGATCGCCCAGTTCCTGTCCACCTCAGGGAATCCAACGCTTCGCAACTTCGCCGGCGAGCTATCGCGCTTCATGAGCCCGAATACGCTCCAGTACAACATCGTGTACTTCATGCTGGTTGTGGCGTTCACGTACTTCTACACGATGGTCATATTTCAGCAGCAGAAGATATCGGAGAACCTGCAGCGCCAAGGCGCGTTCATCCCCGGGGTGCGCCCGGGAAAGAATACGCAGCAGTACCTGATGCGGACGCTCAACCGTATCACGCTCATTGGCGCACTGTTTCTCGGTACGGTGGCGATCTTGCCGTTCATCGCGGCCACGCTGACCGGCGTCAACTCCCTCCTGCTGGGCGCCACATCCCTCCTTATCGTGGTGGGTGTGGCAATCGACACGATGCGCCAGCTAGAGGCGCAATTGGTGATGAGGAACTACGAGGGCTTCATCAAATAGGCGGGGCGTCTGAGTCCCCCGCCGCCTAATCTGTGCTCAGGCAAGGAACCCCGCGGGATTTTTATTGATGCATGTGATTCTGATGGGCCCCCAGGGGTCCGGAAAAGGAACCCAGACCGAGCGTGTGCGAACGCGGCTCAACTTAGCGTCGATTGCTACCGGTGAGCTGTTTCGGTCCGCAATCAAAGGGGGAACGGGGCTCGGTCGACAAATTCAAGCGGTCTACGATCGGGGTGAGCTGGTCCCTGACGACCTGACAGTAGCTCTCGTCGAGGAGCGGCTCGACAAGCTTGCCCAAGAGCGTTCGTCTGGCTCCACCGTGGACGGCGTCCTGTATGACGGATTTCCGAGAACAATCGGGCAAGCGGACGCGTTGCGGCAGGCTCTGTGCGCCCGCGGGGAAGAGTTGACCGCTGTCGTCGCGATCGACGTGCCGCGGGAAAGGCTCATCGAGCGACTCTCTGGGCGACGGGTCTGCTCAACCTGCGGCAGGGTCTACAACGTCGTCTCCGATCCCCCAAAGGCAGACAGCATTTGCGACGTCTGCGGCGGTTCGGTCATCCAGCGCGCCGACGACACCCCGGAAGCAGTTTCCAAGCGCCTCGATCTGTATGACGTCGAGACCGCACCATTGGTCGACCGGTACAGCAATCAGGGCCTCGTGATCCACGTCGACGGTGACCGCCCAATCGACGAAGTGACGGAATCGATTGTGGAGGCGATTCAAAGCACAACCGGGCTCGCGGCCGCGAGCGGTCGGTAGGACCGCAGCACGATGACGATTACGATCAAGAACGAAACCGAAATTCGTCTCATGGAGGAGGCCGGCCAGGTCGTCGCCCTCGCCCATTCTCGTATCGAGCGAGCAATCGCGCCTGGGATCTCGACCGCCGATCTCGATGACATTGCCCGCGAAACGCTCGAAGATGCGGGAGCCGTTTCATCGTTCCTCGGCTATCACGGTTTTCCCGCGCACATCTGCACCTCGGTTAATGACGAAATCGTGCACGGTATACCGGGTCGGCGCCTACTTCGTGAGGGCGACATTATCTCTGTTGACGTCGGGGCGATTCTCGCTGGATACCACGGTGACTCGGCGTGGACGTATGGAGTTGGCCAGATCTCCGACAAAGCCGCTGAGCTTCTTCGGGACACCGAAGCGGCGTTGTATCTCGCGGTCGAAGCGGCGACCGCGGGAAACCGGTTGGGAGCTATCGGTCATGCGGTCGAGACCTTCGCCAAGCGGCAGGGGCGAGGCGTGGTCCAGAACTATGGTGGTCACGGAATCGGCCGGCAGATGCATGAAGATCCGCACGTACCGAACCAGGGACGTCCGGATCGAGGCGTCGCGCTTCGGTCGGGCCTGACACTCGCCATCGAACCCATGTTGACACTCGGCAGTGAAGACACGAGAACGCTGCGGGACGGTTGGACAGTGGTGACCGATGATGGCTCGCTGGCGGCGCATTTCGAGCACACCGTGGCGGTTGGCCCTGAGGGCGGGCGCGTGTTGACGCGACGTCTGGCTCCCGTGTTAGAATAACGTGTTTGGCGCACGCCAGGGGCGTGCGCTATCCGCGTGTGCAATAGACATAGTCCGCACCGGTTTCTCGGGCGCTCGACGTCCTTCTATCAAGACAGGATTGGTAACGGTTATGAAGGTAGCTGCTTCTGTAACTCGCCGCTGCGAGAAGTGCAAGATCATCCGGCGCCAGGGCGTGGTGCGCGTGATCTGCGTCAACCCACGGCACAAGCAGCGTCAAGGCTAGTCGCCCGCTCTTGCGCGGGCACAAAGGGGACAGGACATGGCGAGAATTGCGGGAGTCGATCTCCCTCGTGATAAGCGTGTTGAGGCGGCCCTGCCGTATATCTTCGGGGTTGGACTGCATACGAGTCAGCAACTTCTTGAGCGCACGAACGTCAACCCGGATACGCGAGTGCGCGATTTGACCGACGATGAGGTTAACCGCATCCGAGAGATCGTCGATAAGGAGATGCGGGTCGAAGGCGACCTGCGTCGGGAAGTCGCGATGAATATCAAGCGTCTGATGGACATCGGCTGCTATCGCGGTCTGCGACATCGGCGCGGTATGCCCACTCGCGGCCAGCGGACACGCACAAACGCGCGGACCCGCCGGGGCCCACGCCGAGCCGTTGGAGGCCGCAAGAAGTCATAAAGGGTGGATGCCAACGGCCGGCACACTCGCTAATCGGCCCTGGCGTCTTTCCGGTGAATTGAGGAGCAACAAAGAGATGGCTGACAAGCGACGAGGTGGAAAAGGGAAGACTCGGGTTCGTCGCCGCGACCGGAAGAACATCCCTCGCGGTAAGGCCTACTTGCAGGCGACATTTAACAACACGATCATCACCATGACCGATCCGGCGGGCAACGTCATTGCGTGGTCGAGCGCCGGCGCGAATGGTTTCAAGGGGAGTCGGAAGAGCACTCCCTACGCGGCTCAGGTCACCGCTGAGTCCGCCGCCCGTAAAGCCATGGAGCACGGCCTGCGCCAGGTCGACGTGTTCGTCAAAGGCCCCGGTTCCGGACGCGAAATGGCTATTCGCTCGTTGCAATCGAGCGGTGTTCAGGTTGTGTCAATCACGGACACGACCCCGATTCCTTTCAATGGTTGCCGACCGCCAAAGCGCCGGCGAGTCTAGTTCAAACAGTTGTTATCTCGCCGAGCAAGCATGGCAAGCCGCCGGCTGCGTGGCATAAGGTGAATGTGACGGAGGACTGATCGAGATATGGCGAGATATACAGGCCCGGTCTGCAGGCTCTGCCGGCGTGAAGGCATGAAGCTCTATTTGAAGGGCGCGCGTTGCGACAGCCCGAAATGTCCGATCGTGAAGCGGCAACCCGCCAAGAACTTTCCGCCGGGACAGCACGGGCAGCGGCGAACGAGGCGACCTTCGGAGTTTGGACTTCAGCTTCGTGAGAAGCAGAAGGTCCGCCGCTTCTACGGCATCATGGAGAGCCAGTTCCATAAGCATTTCGTGGAAGCCGTGCGGCGCGGCGGGGTTACCGGCGACAATTTGTTGCAGATACTCGAATCTCGGCTTGATAACGTGGTCTACCGCATGGGGTTCGCCGACTCACGGCGCCAGGCGCGCCAACTTGTTCGGCACGGGCACTTCATGGTTAACGATCGGAAGACCAACATACCTTCGTTCCTCGTCAAGCCCGGCGACGTTGTTTCAGTCCGACCGGGAAGCCGAGGTAGGACATATTTCACCGACTATGGCGAAGTGCTGGATACGCGCCGGGCTCCCGAGTGGATGACCGTCGATTCCCGAGCGCTCAGCGGCAGGATTATGAACTTGCCCGCTCGCGATCAGATCGAGGTTCCGACGTTCAATGAAGCGCTGGTCGTCGAGCACTACAGCCGTTAAACAGCCACTGCGCTTGGCTGCGGAAATGGCAGACGAGCGCAGAACGTGCACGACATAAGGAGGCACTGAATCTTGTTGGAACGACCTCAATTTCACATTGAAACGGTGGAGACCGGGCTCAATTATGGCCGATACAAGGCTGATCCGATGGAGCCCGGGTATGGAACGACCCTCGGCAACGCGCTGCGCCGCATTCTCTTGCGGTCGTTGGAGGGCGTTGCAGTGTCGCGGGTGCGCCTGGACAACGTCTGGCATGAGTTCTCGACTATTCCCAACGTGCGAGAAGACGTCACTGAGATCGTGTTGAATCTCAAGCGGATTCGCCTCAAGCGGATGATGGACCTGAATGGTGAAACGCGAGCCCATCTGTACGTCCAGGGCGATCCGTCAGGAGAACGAGTTGTTACCGCCGGCGATGTTGTCTGGCCGGCTGAAGTTGATGTGATCAATCCAGACCAAGTGATCGCCACCATTGATTCGCCCGACGGGGTGATCGACATGGATATCTGGATCACCCAGGACCGAGGCTATAAGCCGGCGGAGTTGCAAGAGTCGTATTCGATCGGAGAGATTCCAATCGACGCGATCTACACCCCGATTGAACGGGTGAACTTCGTTGTCGAGCACACTAGAGTCGGTCCGATGACCGACTATGACCGGTTGATCATCGAAGTTCTCACGGATGGGACTATAGAACCGGATGACGCGCTGGCCGAAGCGGCGCGGATACTCATGACCCAGGCACAAGTGTTCGCCGGCTTCACCCAGGGAGAACGCGACCAGCCGGGTGTCGCCGGCGCAGACATTCCGGATGAGGTTCTGAACAAGCCGCTCGCCGACCTTGGTCTCTCGCCACGGGTACTCAACGCACTGCGTAGCCGGCAAATCGAACGAGTCGGCCAGGTTCTCACCGTTGACCCGGAGCAGCTCCTCTCAATCCGAAATTTCGGTCCTCGGTCCCTTACCGAGTTGCGACAAAAGCTTGCGGAATTCGGCTACCTCCCTGAAGGGGAGGTGGGGCTTGCCGGTGTGGAGTTCCTCGACGGACTTGAACTTGAAGAGGACGGTTTCGACGACGAGTTGGAGAGCGACGTGTTGTCCGTCAGCGATGCCGAAATGGCCGAGGCGGTTGCCTCGCTGGGCGGGGGAGGCATCTCCGGCGAGAGTACCGCCGGCAGGGAGGACCACAGATGAGGCATCGCAAGGCGGGAAGGAAGTTCGGCCGCAACACGGCGCAGCGACAGGCCCTGCTGCGCCAACTGGCGATCTCGATGATTATGCACGAGCGGCTGACGACCACCGAGGCGAAGGCGAAGTCGCTTCGACCCGTCGTCGAGAAGTTAGTGACGATCGCGAGGTCCGATACCCAGCATCATCGTAGTTTGGTTATGTCCAAAATCGACAACTCTCCAGCGACGTTGAAGCTCTTCGAGGTCATAGCACCGCGATTTGAGGAGGCGCCGGGTGGTTACACCCGGATTTCCAAGCTCGGCGTACGACACGGCGACGCCGCACCAATGGCACTCATCGAGTTCGTCGAGGCCTAAGTGAAGCGCTTCCCGCTCTTGCACTATGCAAAGTTTTCGGCTGACCCTGACCTATGACGGCACCGATTTTTCGGGCTCTCAGATCCAGCCAGGCGAGCGAACGGTGCAAGGCGAGCTGGAGACCGCGCTGGGAAAGCTATGTTCAACGGCCGTACGCGCAACGTTCGCCGGACGAACCGACAGGGGCGTGCACGCAATTGGGCAAATTGCCACAGCCAGGTCGCTTGAATGGACGGCTTCGGCGGAGGACCTTCAGTCCGCCCTCAATGCAAGCCTGCCCGACGATTTGGTGGCGGCAGACGTCGTCGGCTGCCCGGACTCATTCCACCCGCGGTTTGACGCCCTCTGGCGTGAATATCGCTACTGGATCGCTCCAGGGCTCCTCAGTCCGTTTCTCGGAAGGTACGCGTGGACGCCAAGGGCCGATATCGACACGTCCGCTGTCCGAGCTGCAGCCAGTGTGCTCGTCGGGACGCACGACTTTGCATCATTCGCGAGCGGCGGTGAAGGCGTTCCCTGGTCTTCGCGAGCGGGGCGCCCCAAAGGGACCATTCGTACACTGTTCGTTTCCGACTGTCGGGAACTGGCAACCAACTTTGCGTGGCATGAAGCGCGGTCGAACAAGTTCATCGAAGTTCGTGTCGTCGCCGACGCTTTCTTGCCCAAAATGGTACGGAACATCGTCGGCGCCCTGGTTGAAGTCGGCCAGGGAAGGCGGGATCCAGCCTGGATCTCTGAGCTTCTCGCGGCGCGAGACCGACGTCTCGGTTCGGCGGTGGCGCCACCGCGGGGACTCACGCTTTGGCGAGTTGGTTTTGACGGCGACGTGATCGACTACTGATGGATAGTGAGACCACTGGGCGGTGGCGCAAAGGAGTACGAAAATGGAACGGCGGACGTGGTCACCAAAACAGGATGATTTGACTCGAGGGAAGAGATGGTACGTCGTCGACGCCGAGGGCCAGACATTAGGTCGGATCGCGTCCGTGATTGCCGCTACGCTTCGAGGTAAGACCAAGCCGACCTACACCCAACATGCAGACATGGGCGACTTCGTGATTGTTGTCAACGCCGAGAAAGTAGCGCTGACGGGAAAGAAGGAGACGCAAAAGCTCTACTCGCGCCACTCCGGATTCCCTGGCGGGCTGCGTCAGCGATCAGTGCGTGAGGTTCGTGCTTCTCATCCTGAGAGGATCATCCAAAACGCGGTTAGAGGGATGTTGCCGGGAAACGTACTCGGTCAGCGCCAACTTCGGAAGCTGAAGGTTTACGTCGGCCCCGACCATCCCCATGCCACGCAGCAGCCCGAGCCCTTGCTTGTCAAAGGGGCTCCGTCCACCGCCAACTGATTGACAAACAGTCGATTGTGGAACTGAACGAGAGGAGCCAAGAGTATGACAGATGCCGGATATATTTGGGCTGTAGGACGCAGGAAAGCCGCGGTCGCGCGCGTCCGGCTTTATCCCGGGTCGGGAAAGATGACCGTCAACGGTCGCCCGGCGACCGATTATTTCGGTGGCCGCGCTATCTACCAGGCATCATTGTTCGAGCCGCTACGCATAACTGGAACTCAGGAACGTTTCGACGTCACTGTACGCGTTGTGGGTGGGGGGATTTCTGGCCAGGCTGGCGCGGTGCGTCACGGCATAGCGCGGGCTCTCACTCGGTTTGACGAAGAGCTTCGACCGGTGCTGAAGCGGGCTCAGTTGCTGACGCGTGATGCGCGGGTCAAGGAGCGGAAAAAAGTGGGACTCAAGCGCGCACGCAAGGCCCCACAGTACACAAAGCGGTAGCTCTCGACACTCGCCAATGGGTGTGTGCGTGAATCGCCTCTTATCGGGGCAATGATTCTGTCAATTGCCCCGTGAAAAGGAGCTACCCTCAAAGCGACTGATCCCGTCCCGTAGTGCCTCGGCATGAATGGCCGCGCGCTCCGTTATGTAGTCCATGGCGCGGCCAGTTCCGTATGACGCGACGCGGGGTGTGATTGGAAAAGGCACCGATTTCACTGCGGTGACCGCGATGTCGAGCTCCTGGTCGCGGTCAATCGCGGCGTGAAGTGCGCGACAGGCGACACGGTCACGCCCGACTGCCGTTCGAGATGGTGCAGCGGCGGTAATCCGCAGGACGCTGAGCCGGTCACCCAGGCGAGAAATGGCAGCCTCGGCTTCCCATGTCGGATCGAACTGCCCCGACAGGTCGACAGCAACCGATAGATCCCACTCCTCCGCGAAGCGCCTGATTCCGCCTAATTGCACTAGGTGAGGACGGCCGCCCCGGAGCGCTGGCGAGGGCAATCCAAGCGCAACCGGCCACTGTTGAGAATTCAACCGCCCCGGCGCGAAGGTGCGAGTGAGATCCCGCAGTGAGTAAGCGCCTGGCAAGACCGCGACGATGAGAGGTCGCGCCTCCGGTTGACGCTGGGTTATCAGTTCCAGGACACGGCGGCTGCGGGCGGAGTGAAGGTCTTCGGCGCTCAGCCACACGGAACGCACGGGAACAGAGTTGGTGACGGACTCTCTGAGTCGCGTCGCCAGCCAGGCGCCGACAGTCGATGTCGCATCAATATCCAGCCCGTCGACGCCTGCGGCCGCGGCGGAATCCTGCGCCAACGAGGCAGGCATCAGCATCTTGCGGGTGGACAGGGTAACCGCAATGAGGGCCGACGGAATCAGGCGGGACATACCGATGCTCACTGGTTAGCGCGTCGCCGGCGTTGAACGACGCAGTGCTGGGAGTCCTGCTGGAGTCTAGCATCGACGGCCCCACCGCTCAAACCAGCCGCTAATTCCAGCTCAAGCGAAATCCCGGTGTAGCCAGGATGACCTTCCCGCCAAATGCCGTTTCAGCTTCGTGAACCGCGGTGAGAGGATCGTTCTCGGCCCAGAGATGGGAAAGGATCAATACGTTCACTTCAGCATTTCTGGCCAGAGTACCCGCTTCTGAAGGAGTCAGGTGCCCACGACTGGTAACCGGTTCTTGAGACATCCCCCATTCAGATCCTTCTGCGATCATAACGCTAGAGCCTTGGGAAAACGGCACGAGGTCGGACGTCGGCCCGGTATCCGCCGTGTAGACAAGGTCCCGGCCGCCGCCATTCGAGAAGCGAGTCGCCCAGCACGGGATGTAATGCACGGTTGGTTGAAACCGAAGGTGCAGTTCTCCGATGTACAGGGCGACCTCTGGGTCGAATTCTCGCGCGTCGAAGACCGAAAAGTAACGACTGCTCTCCGTCGGGTCAGAGAGGGCAAGGGCAAGTCGATCGAGAAAATCCAGGCCGCCCGGAGGAAGCCAAAGTGGTAGCCGGCGACTTGGTGAAACGGGGTTGTAGGCAAGAGCGTAGCGAAGTGCCAGAACATCCAGGGTGTGGTCGAGGTGCAGATGAGACAAGACGACGGCGTCAATGGTCCGGAAATCGACATGTCGACGCAGCTCCGGGAATGTGCCGGTACCTAAGTCCATGACGATCCGTGTCGAACCGCTTTCGACGAGATAGCCGCTGCACCCTTGGCCGGGGTTTGCTCCCGCGGCGCTTCCGCCGAGAATCGTCAGCCTCATTGCACTCACCTGCCCTCTCCCTTGACCCGCGGCTGACGCTCACACCTCGACGGTCACTGCATTGTGACAGAAGCGCGGCACCGTGCTGCAGGCGCACCGCGCGGGTTCTCGTTAGTCGGTTATTCGTCCCCACGGTGTTCGTCCGCCTGTCCACGTCTTCGGGTTCATCAAGAGGCGATTTTGACGGCCATTGGAGGAGACGCCTATACTGCGATGGACGCCTGAGACGAGGGAAATCGTGGCGCTACAGATGACAAGATGTTGGGCGGCAGCGCCGTCTCCCGGACTCCATTGGACCGTGAGGCGGTTTTTTTCTGCGCTACGCGTGGTGCCCTGATGCGTAATGTTCTGCTGCGGCGGGGTCGGGTCATTGATCCAGGTAGCGGAATCGACTCGGTAATGGACGTTCGCATAGTGGATGGCGTTATCGCCGCGGTGGGCACTCTCGCTCCTGAACCCTTGGAACAGGTTATCGATGTAGACGGACTGGTCGTAGCCCCGGGTCTGATCGACGTGCATGTGCATCTCCGGGAACCCGGGCAGGAGTGGAAAGAAACGATCGGGACAGGGACGGCTGCGGCCGCGGCCGGGGGGTTCACGACGGTATTCTGTATGCCGAACACAGATCCAAGTCTAGATTCCGTCGTGGCACTCGAGGAGCTGAAGCGACGGACGCATCGCGATGCTCTCGTGATCGTTCATCCAATCGCGACAATTAGCGAGGGACGGCAAGGGGAGCGTCCCACGGACTATGAAGCGTTGGCGGCGGCTGGAGCCGTAGGTTTCTCGGACGATGGTGACACAACCCAAGACTCGGGCGTCATGCGCGCGGCTCTTGAAGCCTCATCGCGACTCGAACTGCCGATCATAGTCCACTGCGAGGATTCGGCCCTGACCGGCGGTGTGATGCATGAAGGTGACGTGTCTGAGAGGCTGGGCGTGCGTGGACTGCCACCGATCGCTGAAGAGATTGTAATTGGGCGGGACCTGGCGCTGGCCGCGTTGACTAGAGGCTGGCTGCATGTCTGCCATGTTTCAACAGGGACCGGCGCCGACCTCATTGCCGCCGCAAAGCGGCAAGGCGTCCGCGTGACCGCGGAGATCATGCCGCACCATCTGACGATGACCGACGAATGGGTGGGCGGTTGCCGGCGCCTCGAGAATGCCGTGGAGCCACAAGGACTGGGTATGCCCGCCGACCCGGAGACAAAGGTGAACCCGCCTTTGCGAACAGGTGCCGATTCACGGCACCTATTGAGCGCGTTGAAGCACCGAGACATCGACCTTCTGGCTACGGACCATGCTCCACATGCGAGAACCGAAAAGCAGGGTCGGTCGCTACAGAATGCCGCCTTTGGACTGACGGGGAGCGAGCTCGCTTTGCCGACCTTGCTCGTGCTCGTGAGGAGCGGCAGTCTAGAGCTCAGCGACGTTGTGAACTGGCTGACTGCGATCCCGGCGCGCCTGTGGAGACTACCGGCCGGTACCCTCCAGCCCGGAACGCCGGCTGACGTCGTCGTCTTTGATCCGGAGGAAACATGGCGAGTTGGTCCGCATACTCTCGTCTCACGCGGCGCAAACACCCCGCTGGCGGGGATGACAATGCGTGGTCGGGTGAAATTGACCCTGGTCGGTGGAGACGAGCGACACCGTGACTGGTAAAGGAACCTCGACGACGATCACCCCGGCGGACCGGATCGCAGCGGCGAGTCATCCAACGCGATACGCTCCCCAAGCGAACGCGGCGCTGGCACTGGCCGACGGTCGGGTATTTCGCGGTTTCAGCTTCGGCGCCCCAATTGACGCCCAGGGCGAGGTCGTCTTTACCACGACGATGGTTGGGTACCAGGAGGTAACGACCGATCCATCTTTTCGGGGGCAGATTGTTTGCATGACCTATCCCCTCATTGGGAACTACGGCATACACCCGGAGGCTGACGAATCCCGGCAACCCTGGATCGCCGGTCTCATCGTACGGGAGCATTCCGATAAACCAAGCCATGCGGGATCGACCGGCACGATCCGTGACTATCTTCGGAAGCACGGGATTCCTGGTATTTCAGGCATTGATACCAGAGCGTTGACGCTCCACATCAGGGAGGTGGGTGACACCCGCGCCGTGATCGTCTCCGACGCCGCGGGAATGTCAGATGAAACGCTCTCCGGGCGGGCTCGAAGCGCCCCGTTGCCAGGCGAATACGATGCCGTCGGTCAGGTCACGTCCGATGCATCAGAGACGATCGGGGG
>JAHWJF010000284.1 GCA_019348515.1 Chloroflexota bacterium
GACATGGTCGACTGTCGCGCCGATGCCGACGCCTCGCTATGGCATCGGGCTGGCGGCCGCCGACGGCGAACTCTACGCGGTCGGTGGTTTTCGCGATGGGCAGGCACTCGCTGCGCTCGAACAATACGACCCTCTACTGGACACGTGGCAGACCCTCGTCCCGATGAAAACACCGCGTACCCACCCCGGCGCGGTGGTTATCGATGGACTTCTCTATGCCGTTGGGGGGCAGTTGGACGGCGAGCGCCTGAGCACCGTCGAGATCTACGACCCTCTGAACGATGTCTGGACATTCGGCGAGAGCCTACCGGTGCCCATGAGCAATTTTGCGGCCGAGGTGCTGGACGGTCGGTTGCACGCGCTCCACCATCGAGAGCACGTTGTCTACAACCCGGACTCCGCGCACTGGTCCGCCGCGGAACCGATGCCGACGCCTCGCCACGGCCACGCGGCCGCAGTGGTGGCAGGGCGGCTCTACGTGGTCGGCGGTTGCCACGAGCAACTCTTCGATCTGGACATCGTCGAAGGCTTTGTACCGCGACGCCGCTGAGGGTAAGGGAAGCCTCAGGAGTCCAAACCAGCCACCCGCGAGCACGGATCTCCGCATGACCGACACTGGTGTGCTTGCAAATGGGCGCACACATGACTCAGCCTCAAGGCCGAAGACACGACCGTCAGAGTGGGAGCACAAGCTGTCCCGTTCCGGCGCTCCTTGGCAGGGCAACCGTTACGGCCTTCCCAGCGTCAATCCGACGACCATGCATCGCGTCCTCAACGAACCCATGGCGCTCCCGGATCCGGGCAACGCGGCGCTCGATCGCGACCTGATAGTCCGAGGCGATGTTCGTCCCGCTGTAGGCTCGTTCGTAGCGCGGCAGCAGATCCGGAAAGTCGGCTGCCACGAAGCCGAAGTAGTGCTCCTTGACGAGAGGAGCCAGGCGCAGCACCGTGGAGCCGAAGGAGGCTGCCCCATGCGCTCTGGCCGCCGCGGCCACGGCTTCCAATGATTCCATCGAATCCGTGATGCCGGGCAGGATCGGCGCCAGGAAGACGCCCGTGCGAACGCCTGCTTCACTTAGCCGCTGCAAGACCTGGAGGCGCTTCAGGGGTGGTGGGGTGCCCGGCTCGATCAGTCGCCAGAGATCATCGTCCAGGGTAGTGATGGTGAAGTAGACCGTGGCTCCTGGACCATCGGCCAGATCGCTCAGCAGATCCAGGTCACGCAGGACCAGCGTCGACTTGGTGACGAGACTGACCGGAGTGTCAGAGTCGCGCAGGATTTCCAAACAGCGGCGGGTCAAGCGGTAGCGGCCTTCACACGGCTGGTAGGCATCCGTTGCCGTGCCGATCGCCACCCGCTCCCGTGTCCATGACGGCTTGCTCACCTCTCTTCGCAAGACCTCGGGCATATTCGTCTTGACGATGATCTTGGTCTCGAAGTCCTCGTCGGCGTTGAGGCCGAGGTAGGGATGGGTCGCCCGCGCATAGCAATAGTGGCAGCCGTGGACGCAGCCGCGATAGGGGTTCAATGACCAACGAAACGGCATGCCCGAGACCCGGTTCAGAGCCGCACGACACTCAGTTTCACTGTAAGTCGTCCTCTTCATCACCCTAGAATAGAACATATGTTCTTATTCTGCAAATGCAGGTCCATCCACGGACGCGTTCAGAAGCCGATCGCCAGCCCGCCACTCCCCCTGATTCCCCACGCATGAGTAGAGAAGTCGGCAAGACGGCAAGACGGCGAGTCGGGAAGAAGACGAGAGGCGCACGTCTCCTCCGACCTCCGATAGCCAGCAGCCGACAGCTGATAGCCAATAAGGTCAGAGGAGGTTGCCGCCCCTCCCGGCTTCCTGAATGTTCAACAACTTCAACACCGTTGCCAAGTTTGCCAACCTCATAACCGCGCCGACAGCGACGGCGTAACCCGGCAGGCGCGTGCTCCCGGGCGCCACCCCCACCGCCCACCCCTCCCCCTCTCCGACGCAGCCCCCCAAGAGCCACTCTCCTGCTGTAGCCAGGGAGGGGGAAGGCGGCACGACGGCCGCGCGGGTCATAGGGTGGGGTGATAGGGAGAACGAGAACTCGTGCCCTATCACCCCATCAACGCGAGTGAAGCGAGCCATCACCCTGACACCCATCACCGTGAGCGCAGCGAACAATCACCCATCGTCGTTCCCCACGCCTTCCAGGAACGGTCGCAGCACTCGCACGAACTCACGCGGGGTACTGTAGTTCAAGGTGTGCGGTGCCCCCGGGATGACGACGAGCCGGCCCTCCGGCAGCAGCCGGGTCACCTCCTCCGCCCAGCGCTGGGACACGACCGGGTCCCGCGCTCCGCGCACCACCAGCGTCGGCGCCCGGACGAGCGGTACTTTGTCTTCGATCCGATCGCGCACGGCGAACTGGAAGGTACGGAGTGACCGGCGCAGTCCGAACTTTGCGTAGTCCCGCGTCTGCACCAGTGGCTGCGAGGGGTGTTCGTGGAAGACGTCCAGCAGCGTCCTCCCCAGCTGCTGCGGCAGGGTGCGGGCGTGGCGGTC
The DNA here is from genome assembly GCA_019348515.1 of Chloroflexota bacterium. Lineage (GTDB taxonomy): Bacteria > Chloroflexota > Chloroflexia > Thermomicrobiales > UBA6265 > JACCXM01. Next base: position 2,544 of record JAHWJF010000284.1, read on the forward strand.
AATCGTCGGCCCCTGGAGCACGGCCCGCTCGACACGGGCCGGGTGGCGAACGGCGGTATCGACTATGATCTGGCAGCCCATCGAGTTGCCGATCAGGTGCGCCCGCTCGAGTCCCACCGCATTCAGCCAGGAGACCAAGGCGTCGGCGAGCTCCGGGATATCGAGCGCCCGCGGGGGCTTGTCGCTATGCCCGAATCCGGGGAGGTCGGGAGCGTAGACCCGATAATCGGGCGCCAGGCGGACCGCCGTCGGCACCATATACGTGCTCGCCACGCCGAGGCCGTGCACCAACACGACTGCGGGCGCATCGCCGCGGACTGGCTCGGTCGAGACCCGCGCGTGCAGCCGCCACCCGTCGACGACGAACCACCGGCTCTCCAGTCGGCCGATCCGCTCGGCTCCGGTTGGGTGCGCCGGTGTCCAGCCCCAGGGAAACTTCACCATCTGCCCACGGCCGCCGGAAGTACCGCAAAGTCGAAGTCGAACCGAACAGTGAGCGGCTTCAGCGCGCGGTGTGGAAGGCTCCGCTCGCATGCTCTCATCGTGGCTGGTCGTCCGCGTTGCCCGGCGATCATCACATCATCGCTCCCCCGCCTCTAGTGCGCGCGCCTGACGAATGCATGCCGGACGGCTTGACATGGAACTAGGCACGTGTGAGGCTACCCGAACCGCCCAGAAACACGCCGGGACAGACCGGCCCGCTGCCACCGCAGCTTTCCGATCTGATTACGCCGGAGACCCGACGGCAACACCGGGACGGTAGAACCAACGGAGCAAATGGCTGGCGTAGCCAGCGGAGGAGGAAGCAGTGAACCACGAGATCATTCACCGGCTCATCCAGGACGAGGCCAGCGGGCAGTACTCCCGCCGCCAGATCCTGCAACGGGCGGCTGCCCTCGGGCTCTCCGCGCCCGCCGTGGCCGCGCTCTTCGCCGGCGCGATCCCCGTCCGAGCGCTGGCACAGGACGCGGACAACCCGCTCGGGGTGGATCCTACAGCTCCCCTGGACGTCGTCATCTTCAAGGGCGGTTTCGGCGACGACTATGCCATTTACGTCAACGAAAACATGTACGGCAAGCTCTACCCGGACGCGCAGATCACCTACGCCGGGATCCAGCGCCTCGGTGAGCAACTGCAGCCGCGCTTCGTGGCCGGCAATCCGCCGGATGTGATCGACAACTCCGGCGCGGGGAGCCTCGACAACGCCGCGCTCGTCGCCGAAGGACAGTTGGCTGACCTGGCCGACTTGCTGGCCGCGCCGTCCTACGACACCGAGGGCGCCACCGTTGCCGAAACGCTGGTCCCCGGCACTCAGGAGTCCGGCATCTTCGACGGCACCCAATACCTGCTCAACTGGGCGTTGACGGTCTACGGTATCTGGTACAGCTCCTCCTTCATGGAGGAGAGAGGTTACGAGTACCCCCAGACCTGGGACGACATGCTGGCGCTCAGCGAAGAGATCAAGGGCTCGGGGGTGGCGCCCTGGGTGACGACTGGTGTCCACCCCCAGTATGTCCGCCAGTTCGTCTTCGACCAGATGCTCTGGAAACACGACCCCCAGGCCATGCTCGACATCGAGAATCTCGAAGCGGATGCCTGGAAGGCCCCGGCCGTGGCGGAGGTACTCGAAGCCCTCTATCAGCTCGCCGAACGCGGCTACCTGCTCGAAGGCTGGGAGGGTCTGGACCACATCCAGTCCCAGAATGAATGGCTGCAAGGCAACGCGGTGTTCATCCCGGTCGGCACCTGGCTCGAGAACGAGATGAAGGACTCGATCCCGCCGGACTTCAACATGGTCGTCGCCCCGACACCGTCGCTGCCCGGTGACAAGATTCCGTTCACGGGGATCTTCGCCGGGGGCGGTGAGCCGTTCATCGTTCCCTCGCAGGGCAAGAATGTCCAGGGCGGCAAGGAGTGGCTGCGCCTGCTCTTCTCCAAGGAGAGTGGCCGCTTCTTCGCGGAGTCGACCAGGTCGCTGAGCACGGTCATCGGCTCCGGCGAAGGGCTCGATCTCGGCACCGCCTTCGCCTCTGCCCAGGAGGCTATCGCCGCCGCTGGCGAGAACACCTACGTGACCCGGTACCAGGACTGGTACACGGAGTTCGGCGACGAAGTGAAGAACCAGATGGCCGAGCTGCTCCAGATGCGAATCTCGATCGAGGAGTTTCAGGACTCAGTGCAGGAGGCGGCCGACTTCGTCAAAGAGGACGAGTCGATCCCGAAGTACACACGGTAGACGAGGGTGTTAGGGTGATGGGGTGTTAGGGAGGACGCGGAAACAGCTCACTACGGGAGGGTGCACGACGAATTGTCACCCGTTGCCCATCGCCTTAACACCCTGACACCCCATCACCCCCGTCGAGGGATGATCCATGCACTATCAGAAATACCGCCTGATCATCCCCTTCCTGCTACCGGCCATCCTCCTCTACGGGGTCTTCGTCGTCTGGCCGTATGCCCAGGCAATGTACATTTCGCTGACGAGCTGGCGGGGCGTCTCCGGCAATAAGCCGTTCGTTGGGTTGGACAACTACAAGCGGCTCTTGGAGGACGATCGCTTCCACGAGGCGCTCACCCGCAACGGCCAACTCCTCATCGTCTTGCCGCTGGTCACGATCGCGATCGCCTTGACCTTCGCGGCCCTCTTCACCCAGGGCACGCAGCAGATCCGCGGCGCCGGCTTCTACCGGATCGTCTTTTTCTTCCCCCAGATCATCCCCGCCGTGATCGTCGGTATCCTCTGGAGCTACATCTACACCCCGAACATCGGCCTCCTCAACGGCATCCTGCGTGCAATCGGCCTCGGGGCCGTCTCCACATCCTGGCTGACCGATCCCAATACCGTCCTGTGGGCCATCGCCGCCGTCGCCGTCTGGTCCAGCGTCGGGTTCTACATGGTGATCTT
>JAHWJF010000285.1 GCA_019348515.1 Chloroflexota bacterium
ACGGCAGGGAAACGGTGCGTTCGAACGCCCCGCACCGACGCTCTCGCAACAGCCTCCTATTGCCTTCACCCGTCTCCTCCACCTCATCTTTGCGGCTACCACGAATGCGCAGCGTGTCGCCGAGGACGGTGATGTCGATATCAGAGGGGGGCACGCCGGGTACCGAGGCGGTTACGACGAACGAATCCGAAGTCTCCTTCACGTCGAGCGCCAGGCTCGAAGCCATACCTGGCCCAGGAGTGCCAGGGCTGGGCCGGACGAAACTCTCTTCCAGGAGGTTGTTCATCGCTTCACGCAGGCTGACAATATCCCCCCAGGGATCCCAACGCGTGATGCTCACGGTGCTTCGCTCCTTTGCCTGATTGGGCGTCGGTCGCTCGTCAGGAAAACGCTACGCTGAACGCGGATTCGCATCCGTAATGTCAATTTTGTCCGCAAACGCGCGGGCTCGACAACCGCGACCGGGTCTAGTTGACGGCGGGGCGACCACGCGTGATGCGGACCGCGAGCGATGGACATGGGGGACCACCCGTGGGAGCAGGCGATCGGCCCCAGCAGCGTGCGGGACCTCCCCACTATGCGGGCCGGGAGCGGTCCTGGAGACGGAGCGCTCGCGGCTATTTCCTGCTGCCGCACATTGTTCCAGTGGTGGTCGTAGAACTGGCGACGGCGGCGTTCGCGGTCATTGCCTGGGGTGGCCTGCCGCCACCACAGCGTATCGGACCGCTGCTGCTGGCCATGCTCGGCGGTCAGTTGGCGATCGGTGCGATCAACGAGCTGGTCGACCTGCCGTTCGACACTGTCGACAAACCCTGGAAGCCGTTGCCGAGCGGGGACGTCTCGATCGGCGGCGCCCGGGCCGTCGTCGTCATCGGCCTGATGATGATGATCGCGTTCGGGTGGCACTTCGGCGCCCTTCCGTTCGCTCTCCTCGTGCTCGGCACGGGGTTAGGGATCGCGTACGATCTCTGGTTCAAGCGCACCATGTGGTCGTGGCTACCCTATCTCATCGCACTCCCCCTGCTGCCGATCTGGGTTTTTGCTGCCCTGGGGAAGCCGGAACCGAGGTTGCTGCTCCTCTACCCGCTCGGCGCGCTGGCGACGGTCGGCGTGCATCTCGCCCAGGCACTTCCTGACGTGACCATCGACCGGGAGGCAGGCCTTGAAACCATCACCAGCCGCTTGGGTGAGATGCGCATTTTCGTTTTCGCTTGGCTGGCCACCCTCTCCGCGCCCGTCCTGGGTTGGTTCGCCGCTCAATGGCTCGGCGCCAGTCAACAACTGGTACCAATCGCCATTGCATCAGGCTTTGCGGTGCTGTTGCTGGCCATCAATGTCATCCTGATCAGTGCCGATCGACGACGCGGAGCCATTGCCTGTTTTCCGCTCGTCGCCACGGCGACGCTGGGGACTGGACTGGCCTGGACCTTGATCGTGGTCCGTTGATGCCCCTGAAGCGGATCCTCGGACTTCTTCAATGCTTACTAGGACAACTCACCCGGCGGCTGGCGAGGCCATGCCAGGTGAACCACCATCGCGAGTCGCTAATCAGCAAGTGATCCCCAGCGCGACACGTCAGTTCGAAGTACTGCTCGAAAAGCCGTTGCTCAGGCGGAGGCGGCACTCGGAATGCCTCCCAGATCGCGTTGGGGTTCTGGTGCGGCAGACACTCGCCGCGGCACACAATTGTGGCCTGAGGCGTGTTGGCGGAATAAAGGTTGTGGGCCAAATACGCATCCATCAGCCCCAGGTAGAACCCCAGTGGGGCGACGAGTAAGCAGACGAGCAGGGGCCGGGCAAGAGCATGGCACATTGCTACGCTACTCAGCAGTGATTCCTTCCATGGAGCAATAAGGACGAAGCCAGCGAAGGCCAAGGCAACGTTCCAGGGCCAAACCGCTTCATTTCGATTGATCCCGAGATGGGACAGATTCAGCAGGATCGCGGTATGCAGACCAAAGGCCATTAGGGCCGCTGCCTTACGTGTTCTCCTACTCAACGCGAGCAGACCCGTGCCGAGCTCGGTGAAGGCGATGACGTAGCCAGCATGCGAGATGAGCCAATGCGGCAAGTCCAGGGGGAACCCGGTCAGGAGTCTTGGCGCGGTATCGTTCATGAATGCCGGGCTGAGCAACTTGTGGAATCCAGCAAACAACCAGAGGGTGAGGAGGTGCGCCCGGGCGAAGCCCTGCGCCGTCGGATTGGGCATGGTGCCCCACAAGAGAAAGAGGAGCGAGACGACTCCCGGTTGCAGCCGCGTCTGGTCGATAAGCACAGCGTAGAGCAGCAGAATCGTCTGGAGCGTCATTCCGGGCAACGGAGCAACCAGGACGAGGAGGAGTGAACAGATAAGCAGCCACCCGAGGTCAAAGGCCGGAAGGGACAAGGCGGGGAGCATGGGTGGCGAGTCTCGCACCTGCCAAAGCGGCCACGTGATCCACAGCGTCGCCACTTGACACCCTACGACTAAAGTGCGGAAGGAAAGCATCCGAACGCCGCCAATCGCTGCCAGGGATGGCGGGACTACAGGAGGCCAGGGCTGGAGTCCACGAGCCAGAGAGCCGAACAACATCTCTGATCTCCGGTCATACGGGGTAAGGAACAGCAAGTTGTCGGTGCATCATGCGGCGCTCAGGCGGATCTTGAACCACGATTATGAAGGTCGAACGTTTCCTGGTAAACCACCCGGCCCATGCGCTCGAAGCGCGGCCAGTCGATCGCCACGCCGGCTGAAACGCCGTCGCCAAGCGCGAACTGACCTTCCTCGGCGACGAGCGATGTCTCGGTGACGTCCTCGACGAAATAGGCCCCGCCGGGTGAGAAGTGGTCACCTGGTAGTTGGATCTCGGACACTCCGTTGAAGTTGAGGTTCATCGCCTTGCCCCAGGCCGAATCGAGCATCCCGCCGATCCAGGTGCGAATCCCCTTCTCCTGGCAGAAGCGCACGATGGCGATCGCTTCGGCAAACCCGGAGACGCGCGGCGGCTTGATGTTGACGATCAAGCGGTCGAGTGCGTCGTTCCGCTCCCAGAGCATGGCCGCCGCCTGGGCGTCGCGCAGCGAGTGGATGCTCTCGTCAAGGCAGATCGGTGTCCGCAGCTCGCGCGAGATCTCGCTGTGAAGCACGATGTCGTCATCGAAGAGCGGCTGTTCGATGAGCAGCAGATCGAGGTCGTCCAGGGCTTGCAATCGCCGCCAGTTCGCCATGCTGTAGGCGGAGTTGGCATCGACCTGGAGGAGGATGTCCGGAAAGCGGAGACGTACCGCGCGGGCGACCTCGTCGTCGAATCCCGGCCAGATTTTCACCTTTAGGCGCCCATAGCCAAGCCCAACCGCGCGCTCCGCGAGGTCGAGCACCTGGGATAGGGTCTTGCCACCGATGCTGACCCCGACCGGGAACGTCCGGCGCTCTCCACCCCACAACCGCCACAATGGCTCTCCGGCGCGCTGGGCGACGATATCCCACATCGCGGCTTCGACCCCGCTCTTGGCGAAAACTGCACCCTTGACCCAGGCATAACTCTCCCGCAGCGCTGGGACGTCGTCGATCTGCCCCTTCTCTCGATGCGCGCGGGCGACGCTGGGCAGGATGAACTCACGCAAAGAGGTGAGCACGGCGGGCGTATCGACCTCGGCTTTGTAGGCGGGGTCGAGCAGGGTCGGAATCTCGCCCACACCCCGCAATCCATCGCCGGTCTCGATCACGACGAAGGGTCTGTCGAGCGTCTCGTAGGTTCCAAACGACGTCGTGAACGGCGCCCGAAGCTCGAGCGGTACGCGGTGAATGACGATTCTCGAGATCGACACGGAGTTCAGCCTTTCGGCTCGTTACGACTCACCACCGCGACGGCGCAGCACGTACCAGTTCTCGCGATCACCTGGCGACCGCACGTCCGTCGCGAAGGCGACAACGTCGTAAGCGCCGGGCCGCATGTTCACGCCAAATTCGATCGGCGCTGCCTCTGCGGTGCCTGCCAAACGTGCCGCCTTGACGGTTATGAAGGGGGAGAGGGCCGCGCGCATCTCGGATCGCCAGCCGTTTGCCCGTTGCGCGTCCGCGACCATCAGGTCGTCAATGTCGGCCGGGATCCGGTATCTCGCGGCCAGAGGCACCTCCGCGGCCAGTCCCTCGGCATTGTCCGGGGTGATCTCGGGGTAGGTGCGCACCAACTCGGGGTCTGGTCCCTGGTACCGCCCGGTTCGCACGTCCTCCAGCCGGCCATGCGTGACCGCCGAGACAAGATCCCAATACGCGGTGAAGCGATCGCTCGGCACGTTGCCGTAGAGGTCACTCCTGAGCACGCCGTACTTGTCCAACGTCAACTCGCGAACGCTGGCGCCGAGCTTCTCGAGGTTGAGCCGCGCGTTCGCGCCGCGCATCGGGTCGAACGTCCAGACCGCGGAGCGGTGACCTGCACGTAGCGCTTCGTAACCCTGGAGAAGTTTGAGGTGCCAGCCAAGATCTTGAGTGCCACGCTGCTCTTCGCGGACGCCGAGCATGTGGGAGACGAGGGTGCCCGAGCGGCCGCCCGCGGCGATGGCGAACCCGAGCCAGCCGTCTGCGTTGAACCCCAGGTCTTCGCGATAGGCCACCAGGACCGATCCCCCGGTGTCGGGAAGGATGGCCAGGATGTTGACTGGAACCAGCTCCTCGGGCGGCATTCCCCAGACCCGCGCTTGCAAGCGGACAACGAGGCTCAGGGCATCAAGCGGCTCCCTATCGCCGTCGATGAGGTCGTAGGATCGGCATTGAGCATGCTGCCAGCCAAGGGGGGCAAAGACGACTTCGCCGAGGCCCGGAAACGCCTTCCGCCAGCCGTTCCGCTGCCAGCGCAGCCCGAAGCGATCCGGGTGAAGCCCGGCCACGGCAAGCTCGACCTCAACCCGCTCGCGGGTGTCTTGGGTCCTGTCCGGAGTAACCGTGTCGTTCGGCATCGCGCGGGCATTCTAGCAGTGGTCAGGACACCGCAGCGCCCACGCGAGGCGGGTATTGACGCTCGCGGCCGCCAGGCATATGATCCGCCGCGAAGTCACAACCGACTGGCGCGGTGAGCTGTATGCGCGAGCTCCCGTTGGCAGCCAGGTGCGGCGGAGGGGATCCCCGCGCCACTGGAGATGTCTCGATCGTGAACGGCGCGGAAATTCGGCTCGGACAACTCTTTGATCCTGAGAGCGGCCGATCATTCATCGCGGCATTCGATCACGGGTTGACCCTCGGCCCGAAGCCCGGGTCGGAAAACGTCCAGGACGGATTACGACGTATCATTGCCGGAGCCCCCGACGGGATCCTTGTCTCCCCGGGGACGATGAAGATTGGTGGCCACCTGTTTGCCTTTCACAGGGCGCCGGTGCCAATCGTCCGAGCGGACTGGATCTACAACGCCGAGGTCTATCCGGGGCTCCCGGCGCTGCTTCAGGACCCTCGTCAGGGTGAGC
>JAHWJF010000286.1:0-2787 GCA_019348515.1 Chloroflexota bacterium
GTCGAAGATAGGAGAAGGGGGTTGAGTGTTGAGGGCGAGCGCCGAATTACCGACTACTTCTTGACTGCTCGACTCCTCGACTGCTCGACTCGGATCTAGTCCGCGCCGACCATGCTGGGCTCGATCGTCGCCACCAACCGCTTGGCATCGGTCGGCGCCATCATCCAGGCCACCACCAACACCAGGAACGCCGCGAACGCCGCAATCGTGATCAGGTCCATGTCGTTTCCTCCTCTACCTATTGCCTTGTGGCCCGCGGGCGACGCGGGCGTCGCCCCTACGTGCCGACTTCCGACTCAGAGTTGGTACGCCACCTCGCCGTGCGTCGTCGTGTCGAGGCCGAGGACCTCCTCCTGCTCCGGCACGCGCAGACCGACGGTTACATCGACGACCTTGAGGATGATCCAGGTCACCGCGGCGGTGAAGACCGCCACGACGGCCACGGCGACCGCCTGCTTCAGCAGTTGCCCCGGGTTGCCATAGAAGAGGCCGTCGGCGCCGGCCGCGTTGACCGTCGTGGTGGCGAATAGTCCGGTCGCCAGGGCGCCCCAGATGCCACCCACACCGTGAACCGCGAAGACATCGAGCGCGTCGTCAACACCGACATTCCGCTTCAGGATGTCGACGGCGAAGAAGCAGAAGACACCGGCGCCGAGGCCGATCAAGACCGAAGCCGGGGTATCGACGAAGCCGGCGGCCGGGGTGATCGCCACCAACCCCGAAACCGCGCCGGCCGCGAGCCCGAGCACGCTGGGGTGTCCATGACGTAGCCAGGAGGCGGTCATCCAGGCGAGACCGCCCATCGCCGCGGCGGTGTTGGTGACCACCAGGGCGTTCGCCGCCAGACCGTTGGCCCCGAGGGCACTGCCACCATTGAACCCGAACCAGCCGAACCAGAGCAGGCCGGCGCCTAGCACCGTGTAGGTCAGGTTGTGCGGTTCCGCGGAGCTCTGGCCGAATCCAATTCGCTTGCCGAGCATGCTCGCGGCGACGAGAGCGGCCACGCCGGCGGTGATGTGGACCACGGTGCCGCCGGCGAAGTCGAGTGCGCCGTAGGTGCGCAGCCAGCCGCCGACGCCCCAGACCCAGTGGGCCACCGGCGCGTAGACGAGCGTTGCCCAGAGGAGGCTGAAGATCGCCATTGCCTTGAAGCGTTTGCGCTCGGCGAACGCGCCGGAGATGAGCGCCGGGGTGATGATGGCGAACATCATCTGGAAGGCCATGAAGGAGAGCGCCGGGATCGTCGCTGCGTAGTCGGCGTTCGGCTCCTGCCCGACTCCGCGCAGAGCGAGCCAGTCGATGCCGCCGATGAGACTCCCGCCAGGAGCAAACGCCAGCGAATATCCCCACAGCACCCACTGCACGCTGATCAGCGCCAGGATGAAGAAGCTGTGCATGATGGTGGAGAGCACATTCTTGCGCTGCACCAACCCGCCGTAGAAGAAGCCCAGGGCCGGTGTCATCAGCATCACCAGTGCTGTCGACATCAGGACCCAAGCGGTATCGCCGGTATCCAAGATTCCCCTCCTCACACACGCCGCGCCAGGCGACAACCACTCGCCGGGCCGCGACGGACCCGTTACGAAGAGTCTATGGATGGCGTATTGCCGAGGATACGTGCGGCCTGGACGAATTTGTAGTGGGGTTTAGTGCATGTTGCACAATTTTCCGTGGAGCAGCGTAATCAACTGGTTGCTGGTCACAATCACTTGTGCGCAGAGACCAATTCGGGGCTTTCCCCATCAGGTTGCAGCACGGTCTGAGCTTCGCCCATAGCCTGGAACAGAGCGGGCCAGGCCCGTCGGCTAGAGGATGAGCTTATGCTCAGCCGTCGCGGGACCGAACGACAGCCCGACGAAGGACTGAGCGATGGATACCCTGGTGATCCCAGGTGATCGATCGTGCTCACGGTTCGATCGGGTGCCAGCGAAGGCTTGAGCTCTCTGTTGGCGGCCAGGTCAAGAGGCAGTGAACAGGGTCGGAGCATGGTCCTGGTCATAGTGGCTCCTCCGTCTACGCCTCCCCTCGGACCCGTCCTTCGACCGCGGTCCGGACCCATAGGGTCACCAGGGCGACTATGAGCCGGGCATCAACTCGGGGCTGCCCCCCGTGAGCGCAGCCATCGTCCCCACCTCGAACCGGCATCGCGGGCCATCGGGGTCGCAGGTCTGACGGACCGGGACGCCGACGACATCGGCGAGCAACGCTTCAGCCAGGAGGCATGCCTGTGGATGCCCTTCCACCGCGGCAGCAAGGGGGCAGCTGCGGCCGAGAATGACGAAGCCGTCATCCCGCGCCTCCACGTCCGCCAGGCCGCCGAGTTCCCCGAGTAACTCCACCGCGTCTTCGACCCGAGTCTGAAGATTTCCGGTTGGCGGAGCATGCCCCTCGACCAGGCGATGTCCCACGTCGCGGAGAAGTGCTTCAAGGGCATCAGGCGACAAGCGCTCCGCGAGCGCGTCGAGCAGCAGGTGGAGCAGCGCTCCGTAGGCTTTGGGAAAGAGTCGCTCAGCATCAGGGGTCAGCTCGTAGGTATAGGCCGGTTTCCCCACCCCTCTCCGCAACCCGCGTTGGACCACGAGACCGTCTCGCTCAAGAGCAGTGAGATGGGCGCGAACGGCGTTGTCCGTCAGCCCCAGGGCCTGCGCCAAGTCCTCCACCGTACCGAGGCCGCGACGCAGCAGGGCGACGACCTGCCCCCGAGTGCTGGCGAAAAATCGTTCATTCCACCGGGTCAGCGGCATACGGCTCCTCTCTTATCGCTCTCACCATAGCCACCACGATCGG
>JAHWJF010000286.1:2887-5429 GCA_019348515.1 Chloroflexota bacterium
GGTCAGCGGCATACGGCTCCTCTCTTATCGCTCTCACCATAGCCACCACGATCGGCGCTATCCAAATTGTCAAATATAATATTGACAAATAGGATAAATGCGCTATGCTGATTCCACGGGAGTACCCGCCTATGGGTACCGGAACAGCCATCCGGCGGGACGTGCCGGGAGGAGGACGCCATGAAACGGCGAAGCATGCGGTGGTCGACAACGGCCGCGGCCGTTGTCGGAATGTTCGCGGTCGGGGGCTTGAGCGGGATGGCACAGGACGCCAGCCCGATAGCGGAGGGATCGGGGCATGCGCACCCGGCCCACATCCATCTCGGCACCTGTGACGAGCTCGACCCGAACCCGACCTTCCCTCTCAGCGACATCACCTCATCCCCGAGCGATATCGACATGGAGAACGAAAGCGCCGCGGCCATCCCGGTCGAACGCGGCGTGACAACGGTCGCCGCCACCGTGGATGAGCTGCAGTCCGGCGGCTACGCGATCAATGTCCATCAGAGCGTCGAGGACATCGGCACCTACATCGCCTGTGGGAACCTGACTGGGAACGGTTCTGGATCAGAGCCGGGAGAGCCCGTCGTCGTCGGCTTGCGGGAGTTGAATGACTCCGACCACTCCGGTATCGCCGTCCTCACGGGGCGTGATGACCAGACCGAGGTGACCGTCTACCTGGCCGAGGGTTTGACTGGAGCGGCGAGGGCTGCGGCAAGCAGCGGAACGCCGACCAGTGCAAACGACGCCACTGCCAATGCGACCACCGTCGATATCAAAGATTTCGCCTACAACCCCGCCACCGTCGAGATCCCCGTCGGAGGCACGGTGACCTGGACCAACAGCGACGCGGCCCCACACACGGCGACCGCTCAGGATCGACAGGCGCTCCAGTCGGGAACACTCGACCAGGGTGACAGCTTTAGCCAGACCTTCGATACGCCGGGGACGATCGACTACTTCTGCGAATTCCACGCCAACATGAAGGGAACGATCGTCGTTCAGTAGGCGCGGCGAGCGGTGATGGTGCAGAAGCGGATTGCCGAGACCGGAATCCGGGTGGCACCTCGGCTCCCACGATCTTCGCGGAAGCCATCACCGCTCACACCGCATACGACGAATACCTGGCCAGCTCACCGTGATAGGCCATGCTCGACTACGCCATGAACCGCGGAGGACCTGCAATGAACAGTGAACCAACGATCGATCGCCGTCGCACCTTGAAGGGGATCGCTGCCGTCGGCGCCAGTGCAGCGCTGGCCGGCAGCGGGCAGACCACGACGGTGGCCGCAACAGATGACGAAACAGGTGACGACGCGGCGGGGACGCCGCAGGGGACAGGAGCGACCGAGCCGAGTCTGTACGAGCGGCTTGGGGGCATCTTCGCCATCGCCGCGGTCGTCGACCGCTTCAGCGACGCGATCATCACCAACCCGAAACTCAACGCGAACCCCGCCCTGCAGGCATGGAATGAAACGGAGGCAGCCGTCCGCTTGCCGGGTCTGAAGTTCATGCGCACCCTGTGGATCGCGGCATTGGCCGGCGGACCGTTCGAATACACCGGCGTGCCGCTGGACGACGCCCACCAGGACTTCCACCTCACCCCGGAAGAGTTCAACGAGGTCGGCGCGGAGATCGTCCGGGCCCTCGAGCACTTCGAGGTGCCGGCGCGCGAAAGGCAGGAGCTTGTGGACGCCTATCTGCAGTCCATGCCCGAGGTGGTGAATCCGGCGCAGTAGAGCCGCAGGGGGAGCGCGCATAGCCGTGTCAGCGTCATCAGTTTATCGACCAGGCTACGTGAGCACCTGGAGGCCCGGGCGCAAGACGCTTTTGGTTGTCGCCCCCTGTTCAATGCCGATAACGTCCAGCCTACAGGTTGGCCCATTATCGGAACCAGCGTTGGTCACCGATGAGAAGCGTGCCAGTGCCAGACTGGCACGCTTCTTGCTTAACATCAGTGTTAATACACCCAGTCTCCGGGGGCTGGATCCAATGGGACGAGCAACTTCAGGAGGGGTCATGCGACATGACCGACGAAGCGTCCTCCCGAGTTGATCAAGATCACCGGCTTCGGTTCGCGTGCGCCTGTGCCTCCGCGGTTCCCATCGCCGCGGACCCCTGGGTGGCCGTCGTCAACCAACGCAAGCTCAATAACGGTACGAAAGAGTTGATCCTCAACGCCATCTACCGGGAGCCGCGCACGATCACCCAACTGGCCGAACTCCTTGGCATCTCTGCTCCGGCCGTGCATCGGCATGTTGTCGACCTGCTTGCGGACGGGTTGATCCACGAGGTGGACCTGGTGGCGCCGCAGCGGAGTCGGGGCAGTGAGCGCTACTACCGTCCCAATTTCCCGGTCGTGCTCGCCAGCGACCAAGCGACGCTCCAACCCGCCCTCGAGGACCTAGCTGCCGACATCACAGCGGCTTTTCACCGGCGGCAGGAAGCACTCGCTGACGCGTTCGCCCGCACGAGCCTGCCTGCCCGCGGAGAACCGGCCGAGATGCTGCTCCACTATCTGTACGCCACAGCGACCCGCCTG
>JAHWJF010000287.1 GCA_019348515.1 Chloroflexota bacterium
CGGTCACCGTTCGCTCGTAGGGGTGGATGCGCCAGATTTCCAGATCGCCGCGCTGCTGGTAGACCGTCACTTTGGCATCGACGTCGTAGTCTCCTGTCGAGGGGGACCAGACTTCGACCACCAGGGGCAGAGGATCGGAAAAGATCGCGAGTATGGGACGGTCCCGAATCTCCGCACTGTACGTGGTCGGAACAACCATCAGGTCCGGCACGAAGACCGTGGCCGAGGGTCGCCGAACGCGAAGCTCGGAAACGACCTCGTACGCATCACGATCGAGTTGCGAAAGCAGGAAATGCCCTAAGAGCATGGGAATCTGCCCGTGTCGGAAGGTCACCCGTGGCTTCTCCACCAACCGCCCATCGTGCAGCTCCCAGCTCCCGTCCACACCAGACAGCACAACCTGCTGGTATTGCTCCTCGCTGATTCGCTGTTCGACGGCCATCCGCGCCTCCAAGGGCTCTTGGCTATCGGCTGCTGGGTATCGGCTGCTGGCTCCGGGCTCATGGTCGGTGGCTACCACATATTCCCGCGCCACTCCAGTCTACAGCGCCCCAACTGGCCAACAGCCGGTAGCCGATAGCCAACGACCGATAGCCGATAGCCCGTTGCGTCGTGCTACACTGACGCACTAGTCGGGGCGTGGCGCAGTCCGGTAGCGCACCGGTATGGGGTACCGGTGGTCGGAGGTTCGAATCCTCTCGCCCCGACCCTTTCCCCTCGGCAGGCCCGTGCAACGCGTGGCCGATGTGTTGTGATTTCCGGTTTTCACGGCGGTGGATGGGCCGTCGTGCGATACCTGTGGCCGCGCGGCGACCGCGCGGCCTGAGATGTTGAGGACCCCGCCCATGAGCGAGTCCCCAGGCGCCACCCGCGCGTGGCGTGTGCTGATTGCCGATGACGAGTCGTTGATCCGGCTCGATCTGCGCGAGATGCTGACCGAGCTCGGCTACGACGTGATCGGCGAGGCCGCTGATGGTCGCGTGGCGCTCGAGCTCTCACGCAAGCTGCAACCCGACATCGTCATTATGGACATCAAGATGCCGGAGCTGGACGGCATCGCCGTCGCCGAGGAGCTGACGCGGGAGAAGATCGCGCCCGTGGTCCTGCTCACCGCCTACTCGGACCAGCCCCTGGTCGAGCGCGCGCGGGAGGCGGGAGTGGTCGGCTACGTGGTCAAGCCCTTCCGTCAGGCAGAGCTGCTGCCGGTCATCGAGCTCTCCGTGGCGCGTTTCGACGAGTTCCGCGCCCTGGAGCGCGAGGTCGGTGACCTCCGCGAGGCGTTGGAGACCCGCAAGGTCGTCGAGCGCGCGAAGGGTGTCCTCATGGAGACCCTTGGTCTGCGCGAGGCCGATGCCTTTCACCGCATTCGTAAGACGAGCATGGATACCCGCAAGTCGATGCGCGAGGTCGCCGAGGCCGTGCTCCTCGCCCATGAGATGGAGCGCTCCACCGAGGGTGATAGGGTGATGGGGTCATAGGGTGATAGGGGGTGCCCCTTTGCCCTTGATTCGTATCTTCCCTCAATTCTGGTAACATCCCGGGGAGGGCCCAGGCGGTGCCCCACTAACTCCCTATCACCCCAACACCCACTGACCCCATCACCCTCGTCAACGCGCCGGCGTTGCCTCGGGTACGGTGCGCTGCAACGGTCGTGTCGTCGGCATCGGCGCGGCGGTCTCCGGCTCAAGGGTGACCACGACCACTTCAGGATCGGTGCGCAGCCACTGCACCTCTGGCGGGACCGTCACGCTGGGGCGAATCTGATGCCGCCCGGCGCCGAGCCCCACGACGGATACCGAGACCGAGATTTCCTCGCCGCTGAGGTTCGCCAAGGTCTCCTCCGAGGCAAAGACGACAACTCCGAGCCGATCGGGCTCGACCGTGGCTGTGAACCCCTCCCGCACGTTGCTGACGTGGACCGGAAGATCGCTGAGGAGCTGCGTCACCCCGCGCGGGCGAATCTGAACGACGGCCACGACGGAACCGTCCGCGGGGTTGACGACCCGCACATCCGGCGGTAGGTCCTCCAGGCCGACGCGGGTGCTGACGGTGTCGGTGGCGCCGTCGATGTTGACCGGCGTCGTGACGACCGAGAGGATGTTAGCCAGAACCTCGTCCGGACCTTCAAGCAGCACGGTCGAGGGGTTGGCGACGCTGCCGACGCTCTCGTATCCCTGGGCTGGGTTCCCTGCCGTTTGCACCAGCACTGGCACCGACCGCCCGCGCTGTTCAACTTCGACCGTCGTCGTTACCCGCGAGGGCAGGACCGACACCTCGGGGATCGGCTGTCCGGCGCCGTCGAGGGCCGTTGGCACGAAATCGGCGGCGAAGTCGTCGGTCCGGTCGCCGATGTCCACCGGGAGCACCACTCGATCCACGTTGTCCACTAACCGCTTCGGTCCGCTCACCGTCACCTCCGAGACCTCGGGCACGATCTCACCGATGCGGCGTGTCGGGTCCTCGATCTGGGCGGGGGCGACGTCGAGGTGCATGGTGCGAGACGTCGTCTCGTCAACCACGAGCGGGACCCGCGCCGGCCTGACGGAGGCGACGCGGGCGGCGGCCGGCAGCTCGACCTCGACCGCGGCCTGGTAGTTGCCAGGGCCGGTCACCTCGCTGAGATCGAGCGAGGGCCTTAGTCCGGCACGCGAGACCTGATCGACCACCGAGCGCGGCCCGATGACCTCGAGCGTGACGGGCGGAAGCTCGCCGGCGATCTGCAGCGGCTCCGGCAAGACCGGGGCTTGCAATGTCAGATCGGCGTAGACGCGTGTCTCCGGCGGGTCGCGTTGCGTCGTCACCCAGGCCCACAGCAGAAACGCTAGCGCCAGCGACGCCACGGCGCGGAAGACCGCGTCGCTCGAGGGACCCGTCACGCGGTAGCCCGCTGGTAGAAAGCGCATCCCGGCCTAGGCGCTGCGGGAGGGCTTCGCGTCAGCCCCTTTGGGTGTCTTGGCAGGCCCGTTGACGGAGGCCGAGCCGTTGCTGGGCATCGCGTTCCGCGCCGACAGCCGGATTCGCTCACCAACGCCAATCAAGACGCTTCCTCGCTCGCGGTCCAGGTCATCCAGCTTCAGCATGCCGCGCAACTCTTCGTCCAGCCGCTCGGCATCGAGGTTGCGGATGAGACGGCCGTTCTCGGCAACCGAGATCTGCCCCGTCTCCTCGGAGACGACCACGGCGATGGCGTCCGACTGCTCGGTGATGCCGAGCGCGGCGCGATGCCGGGTCCCCAGTTGGGAGGCGGCGGCGGTGTTGTCCGAGAGGGGCAGGACCACGCTGGCGGCGACGATGCGCCCGTCGCGCACGACCGCCGCGCCGTCGTGCAAGGGAGAGTTGGGATAGAAGAGGTTGATCAGGAGTTGACGCGTCAACAGTCCGTCGATCGGCACACCCCGCTCGACATAATTCTGAAGTCCTGTTTCCCGCTCCAGGACGATCAACGCGCCATAGCGGTGACGCGCCAGCTGCGTCGCCGCTTTCACCAGCTCGTCGACGGTCCGGCCGGCGGTCTCGTCCGTGCGGGGGAGAAGCTGGGGAATCAACGAGCGGGTCTGCCCCAATTGCTCGAGCGCGCGCCGGATCTCCGGCTGAAAGATCACCGGCAGGGAGATCAACAGCACCGGCCAGGTCTGCCCCAGCACCCAGTTCAGCGCGGTGAGTTGGAAGGTGGTGCCGACGAGGAAGACGACGGCGAGGAGGGTGACGATGCCCCGGATCAACTGCGTGGCGCGCGTTCCCTGGGCTACCCACAACAGCCAGTAGATGATGAGCGCCACCACCAGGATGTCGAAGACATTCCGGGGATTGCTCAGTTGTGAAAGAAGCCAGCCAGGATCGGGCATCAAGCCACCGTTGTTTGGGTGCGAGTTCGGGGAAGGGCGCGCGACGTGAAGGGAAGTCTAGCACCGGGCGGCAGAGGCGGCTCCGCCGGGGCTGAACGGCGGCGGTGGCGTGGTATCGTCCATTGAGGGTCGTTGGAGCAACCGCGCCCCAGAGGGGAGGGGCGTGGACGCTACGGCGCACGCAATTGCCGACCAGCGAGAGACCGTGGTGGAGACCGACGAGAACCCATTCGGTCCCCGCCGGATCGGTCTCACCATCGGTCTCCTCCTCACCGTCTCCTTTGTCGCCTTCGAGACCCTCGCCGTGGCGACCGTCCTGCCCGCGGTCGTCGCCGATCTGGGCGGCCTCAATCTCTATGGCTGGACCTTCTCCGCGTTCCTGCTCACCCAGCTCGTCGGCATCGTCATCTCCGGGCTCCTGGCCGATGAGCGCGGCCCCATCTGGCCGTTCGCGCTCGGCATCGTGCTCTTTTCGGTTGGGCTGCTGGTCGGTGGTTTCGCTCCCTCGATGCCGGCGCTGATCGCCGGCCGCGCGCTGCAAGGGCTCGGCGGCGGCGCCATCTCCTCCATCGCCTACGTCGCCATCGGGCGAGGCTATCCGGAAGGAGCCAAACCGCGCATGCTGGCGCTGACCTCCACCGCCTGGGTCGTGCCGGGGCTGGTCGGACCGGGAATCGCCGGCGTCATGGCCGAGGCGTTCGGCTGGCGGTCCGTCTTTCTCGTGCTCGCGCCGTTGCCGGGGCTGGCGGCCCTGCTCGCCTTCCCGTCCCTGCGCCGCATGCCCGCCGGGATTCCATCCCCCCAGGCGCGGGCGCGCGTCGTCTACGCCGTTGTCCTCGCGGCGGGGTCGGGACTGATCCTCACCGGGATCGGCATTCCGACCCTGGCGATCGCCCTCGCCCTTACCGCGGCCGGGTTGGCCCTGGCGATCCCCGCGATGCGACGGCTCCTGCCGGCGGGAACGTTGCGCGCGGCGCCTGGTATGCCGGCGACAATCGCGACCATGGGTTTGCTCAATCTCGCGTTCTTCGGTGTCGATGCCTTCGTGCCCCTGGCCCTCGTCGACGTGCGCGGGACCTCCGTGGCCTTCGCCGGGCTCGCGCTCACCGCGGCGACCGTCACCTGGACGGCAGGGGCCTGGGTGCAAGCTCGCACCGCGGCCCGCATCTCGCGGCGGCTGATGGTCCGCTTCGGACTGGCCTTCCTCGCCACATCGTTTGTCATCACGGCCGCGGTGCTCTTCCCCAGCACCCCGCTGCCGGTGGCGCTCGTTGGCTGGGGGGTGGCGGGCCTGGGCATGGGCCTGGCCTACACCACCCTCGGTCTCTCGATGCTGGAGCTGGCGGAGCCGGGGCAGGAGGGTGACGCTTCGGCGTCGCTCCAGCTCGCCAGTGTCCTCGGCGCAGGGCTCGGGGCAGGGGTCGGCGGCGCCCTCATTGCGCTCATCCACAATCAGGGTGAGACGCTCACCCGCGCCTTGCTGCTTCAGGACGGGTTGATGCTGGTCGTGATCGCTCTCGGGCTGGCGGCCGCCGGTGGACTCCCTGGCCGCCTGCGTCTGCCCGCCCGGGATTCGTAAGC
>JAHWJF010000288.1 GCA_019348515.1 Chloroflexota bacterium
ACTGCCCGGCGTGTTGCCGCTCGTCATCGAAAGCGCGGCAACCGACCCGGCGTTGCCAAACCCTTGTACCGCAGTTCTCGTCTTCGCGAGGTTCAGGTTGCGAATCCTGGCCGCGCTTTCAATGGCGAAAACGCACCCACGACCAGTTGCCTCATTGCGTCCTTCGGATCCTCCTAATACGAGCGGCTTCCCCGTGGTGACCCCAGGAACCGAGTACCCAACATTCATCGAGTAGGTATCCATGAGCCAGGCCATGATCTGGGGATTCGTATTGACGTCGGGAGCGGGAATATCTTGATTCGGCCCGATAAAGGGTTGAATCTCCGTGGTGTAGCGCCTCGTCAGGTTTTGTAACTCGGCTTGCGAGAGAAGCTTCGGATTGACCTGAACACCCCCCTTCGCTCCCCCGAACGGAAGCCCCACGACCGCGCATTTCCAGGTCATCCACATCGCGAGCGCTTTGACCTCGGGAAGCGTCACATTCTGGTGGTACCGGATTCCGCCTTTGGTGGGCCCAGGACCACTGTTGTGCTGCACGCGATAGCCAGTGAAGACCTCTACCGAGCCGTCGTCCATCTCGACGGGGAAGTTGACCGTCAACTCGCGTTGACAGTGGCTAAGTATCTGCCGCATTCCGTCATCGAGACCAAGGACATTCGCCGCTATCTCAAACTGTTCGACCGCGACCTGAAACAGATCCCGCTCGTCATCGACCCGGTGCCCGTCCGTGCCTGGAGCGACGTACGTTCTTGGCTGATCGAGAACCATGTTTACCTCCGCTGGCAGGCGACGCTGCTTTGCGCCTCGGTAGGGCTACTGGCCGGAAAGTTCCTCTTCAAGCACCCGGCGGACCTGATCGGGGCTCGCCCGGCCCCCGGTACGGCGGATCGTCTCGCCGATGAGTCTGCCGATTGCCGCGGTCTTGCCCGCTCGGTAATCGTTTACCGCAGCCGGTAGCGCCTCCATCGTTTCCACCACGGCACCGCGAATCACGTCCTCCTCGTCGAGAACCAGAAGATTCAAGTTGGCCGCGGCTGTCAGAACAGCCTCTCCTTCGCCGATCTGTGGCAGCAACTCTTTAGCCGCGCGCCCGGTGAGTTTCCCGGCATCGAGCGCGTCGAGGAGGTCTTGCAACTGTTGTGCCGTCAGCGGAAGCCGCTCCACCGGGAGCCCTCGAGCCCGCTGTAGTCCAGTCAGGTCATTGAGGATCCAGTTCGCGGCTTGCCGCGCCCTGTCCGTCCCATCAGTCGCCGCTACCGTCTCGTACAGATCGGCTACTTCCCGCTCTGCGGTCAAGAGCGCGGCTTCAAGTTCTCCAATGCCGTATCGCTCGGCCAGTCTTGTCCGCCGATGGCCGGGCATCTCTGGCAACCGGGCCCTGAGCGTTGACACCATCTCCGGGGAGATCACGAGCGGCGGCAGGTCTGGTTCGGGGAAATACCGGTAATCGTGTGCCTGTTCCTTTGTCCGCTGGGAGACGGTCAAACCACGGTCTTCAACCCAGCCACGCGTCTCCTGGTCGACGCGGCCCCCGGAGCCGAGGATGTCGATCTGCCGAATTACTTCAAAACGAAGCGCTCGCTCGACCGCCCGAAAGGAGTTCATGTTCTTGACTTCGACTTTCGCCCCGAGAGGACATCCGCGCTCACGGACCGACACATTTGCGTCGCAGCGAAACGCTCCCTCCTCCATGTTGCTGGTGGATACACCGACATAGCGAAGAATCTGGCGCAGTGCCATCAGATAGTCACGCGCCTCCTCAGGAGAGCGCAGATCCGGCTCCCCCACGATTTCCATCAATGGCACCCCGGACCGGTTCAGGTCGACGAGGCTGACTTCGACTCCACTCGCATCCGTGCGATGCACGAGCCGGCCCGTGTCCTCTTCGATATGAACGCGGGTGATGCCGACCCGGCGCTGCGCCCCTCCCGAAACGAAATCGAGGTGCCCATTGACGGCAAGAGGAAGATCGAACTGGGAGATCTGGTATCCCTTGGGGAGGTCCGGATAGAAGTAATTCTTCCGGTCGAGTTTGCAAAACGCCGGAATATCACAGTTGAGCGCGAGCCCAGTCAGGATCCCGGCCTCGATCGCGGCCTGGTTCAGCGCGGGCAGGGCGCCCGGGAACCCACCACAAACGATGCAGACGAGTGTGTTTGGGGGTGCATCCGCGTACTGCGCCGAGCAGCCGCAGTACATCTTGGATTCGGTGAGCAACTGGGCGTGGACTTCAAGCCCGATGACAGTCTCGTAGCCGCCGTCGGCGCCATCGCGCCCCACCTCATCGACCACCGCGGATCCTGCCCGTCGCGCTCATCGCCGCTAAACGGACGCGAAGTCTACCACTCTTCACCGGCTCCATTTTTGGGCCAAGATCACAGATTTCATGAGGCTGGCGTGGTAAAATTGCCTACGATGAGAAACGCAAAGCCTGCTATTCGCCACGCGCGGTTCAGAGCGAATATATCGACTGGAGAGCGAACGACCAAACAATGGTGACTGGCACTCGCACCGAGCAGAAGATGGTCACCGGCACCATCAACGGCCAGGAAGTGACCGTTCCTGCGGGAACGGTCATTCTTGAGGCTGCCCGAATGGCCGGTATCGAAATCCCTAATCTCTGTTACCAGCCACTCCTACGCGCTTGGGGGTCGTGCCGCATCTGTACCGTCGAGATTCTCGGCAAGCGGGGAGGTTTGATCGAGTCTTGCGCCACCCCGCTTACGGATGGCATGGAGGTCCTAACGCACTCCCCCGACGTTATGCAAGCGCGGCAGTTCATCCTCCAGATGTACCTGATCGATCACGCGCTCGACTGCCCGACATGCGACAAGTCCGGCGAATGCTATTTGCAGGACAACACCTATCTGCACAACATCAACGCCAATCCCTATCGCCGCCCGAAGTTCGCCCAGCCATACGCTCACTTCAGCGAGTTGATCGACTACAAATGGGACCGGTGCATCATGTGCAACCGGTGCACCCGGGTCTGCGACGAGGTGATTGGCGTCACGGCCATTGAGGGCGCGTATCGATCTCTTGAGGCCACCATTGCTCCGGCATACGGTGAGGACCTCACCGAGACGCTCTGTACGTCGTGTGGCATGTGCATCGCCGTCTGCCCGGTTGGGGCGTTGACGGACCGCCATTTCGGTCTCCATCCCTGGGAGTTGGACACGACCGAGACGATTTGCGGATTCTGTGACGTAGGCTGCACACTCAACGTGGAGGCGAACCGGGGTCTCGTTCGCCGCGTGACGAATCTCTGGGAACGGGGAACGAATCACGGCTACGTTTGCGAGCGTGGTAAGTGGGGGCACGAGCAGGTTCAGCATCAGGATCGGTTGTTTTACCCGACCATTCGCCGCACATTTGCCGACGGTCGGTCTTTGACTCATGAGGCGACGTGGGACGAAGCTACCGAGCTGGTCGCCGAGTCTCTCGCTCATTATCAGGGCGACCAGTTCGCTGCGCTGGTCTCCCCGGACTGGACCAACGAGGAGGCTTACGTCGGGCAGGTCTTTACCCGCGCGGTGATGGGCAGCCCCAACGTCGACCGCCACCTCGGTCCCGCGCAGGCGGCCGTCGCCGAGGCGACGCGGAACGGACTGGGTGTCGACGTGTCCAATACGAACGACATGCAGGAGCTCTTTTCCGACGTGAAGGCAGGCTTGGTCGTCGGGCCCCACATCGGCAAGGCTGCTCCAGTTGCCTCATATTGGTTCTATCACTCGCAAATCTACCGTGAAGCGAAGTACGTCGTTATCAGTCAAGACGATTATCCCCTTGGCTGGCGGTCGCCGTTGTATCTGAAGCCGAAACCAGGTACCACCGCGACCCTCCTCAACGGCATGGCGCGTCAAATCATCGAACTGGGTCTCACGCGGCCGGAAGCGCGGTCCGACGCCCGGGTTGCCGAATGGCAGACCAGCCTCAATGACTACGATCTGGCCTCGGTGGCTGAGATGACCGGAGTCTCCGGCGATCAGATTCGCGCAGCCGCGGTCCTCTATGCGACGGGCGGCGCGGGGCTAAGTGAAAATGCCGATTACCCAGCATCCCTCATCTACCAGACGGCGGCACATGAAGAACTGCCCGGCTCTGGACATGAGGACTATGGAGACCCGGCCCAGATTGCCACTGCCTGCATCAACCTCGCCATCATCACCGGCAACTTCGGGCGCCCAGGCGGAGGTGTGGCTAGCCCGCGGGGCCCGGCGAACTACCAGGGTGCAACCGATATGGGCGCGCATCCGACCCAGTTGCCGGGAGGCTTCGGCGTCCAGGACGGCGAAGCCCGCCTCCGATTCGAGGCCGCCTGGATGCCGCATTGGGGCGACCGGGCGACGACTGGTAACGGGTTCGTGCCGGTTCGTCATCTCCCACCGAATAATGGACTAGGTGTCCGAGAGCTGCCCGCGGCGATCGAGGCCGGGCGGGTGAAAGCGATGTTCATCGGCAACACCATCCCCGGCCGGTTTGAGGCGCTCTATCCAACGCTGATGGCGGCGCTGCCAAAGCTGGACTTCCTGGTCGTCACCGATTTCTACGCGGGCACCCCCCTCGGCACGATCGCCGATGTCGTCTTGCCGGTGGCCATGTCGATGGAGAAGGACGGGACATTTACCTCGTTTGACCGCACCGTGCAGCGCCTGCGGGCGGCCGTGCCGCCAATGGGCGAAGCCAAGGGAGCGATTGATATCTTTTCGCGCATCGCGCAACGAATGGGCTACGGGATGACGTATCGTGGTCCGGCCCAGGTCGCCGATGAGATCGCGAAGCTGGTTCCTGGCTATGGCGGGATTACCTACGCGCGCCTCGAGCGTAACGGGGTCCACGTCCCGGCGACGTCATACATCGACGCGGGAACGCCAATACTTTCTCCGGCAGGTGACGACACCCACAGTCTGTCACTACGTCTCACTCCTGCCGGCGCGGGCGGCTGAGCCGCCTGGAACTGGAGATCGATAATGTTTGACGAAATCAAGGGGTTCCAGGTCACCTTCAAGCGGCTGTTCATGCCGAACGTGACGATCGAGTACCCCGAAGAGAAGCGCCACATGGCGCCGCGCTATCGTGGCCTGCCATCGTTACGTGCCGACCCAGACACTGGAGAAGCCCTATGTGTGGCGTGCGGGCTGTGCGCTCGCATCTGCCCGACGTCGTGTCTCGAGATGCACATCGTCCCTTCCGAGGAAGGTGACCGGGAGCTCGGGGAGTTCATTCTGCGCTCGGGTCGTTGCTTGTTCTGCGGTCTCTGCTCGCAGGTATGTCCTGTCGACGCGATCACCATGAGCCACGAATATGAGCTCTCCGTTATGGAACGAGACGGGCTGATCTATACCAAGACTGAGCTAGCGGCAATCGGCGCCCAGCTCCCGAACTGGTGGGAAGACGGAACCGGCAAGTTCTCCGGCACC
>JAHWJF010000289.1 GCA_019348515.1 Chloroflexota bacterium
GCTCCCCCATCCGCTCCCAGCCGCCACCCCGCGGTTGATCCGCCAACCCGGCCCCTACGCCCACGTCTTCAGCCCATACGCCGAGCCGATCACCTCGGTCCGCCCCGGGGAGACAGTGACCATCCAGACCGTTGACTGCTTCGGCGGCCGCTTGACGCGCGAAGTCCAGATTCCGAGCGAGGTGGTGGGCGACGCCCCCCTCAACCCGCTGACCGGTCCCATCTGGATCGAGGGAGCCGAGCCGGGCGACACCCTCGTGGTCCATATCGACGCCATCCACCCGGTCGGCGATCGGGCCGTCTCCTGCCTCCTGCCCTCCTGCGGGACTCTGAGCGCCACCCATGAGGCACCGACGCTTGCCTCCCCGTTGCCGGAGCGGGTCTGGGTCTATGAGCGAACGTCCCGTGGCAGCTACGCCTGGGGCGATCGTTGGGAGATCCCCTGGGCCCCCTTCTTCGGCACCATCGGCACCGCTCCCGCTCGGGGCGCTGTCTCCTCCGACACACCCGGCTCCCACGGCGGCAACATCGATGTCCCGCAGGCCACCATCGGCACTGCCCTCCACCTGCCGGTGCGAATACCGGGCGCCCTCGTCCCCGTCGGCGACGCGCACGCCGCGCAGGGCCAGGGGGAACTGGGGGGTCCCGCCCTGGAGATCGCCGCGGTCGGCACCTTCCGCTTCGCACTGATCAAGGGGCAGGCCACCGCCTGGCCCCGCATCGAGAGCGGCGACGAACTGATGACCGTCGGCAGCGCCCGGCCGATGGAGGATGCGGCCCGCATCGCCTACACCGAGCTGGTCGGGTGGTTGGTGGCCGACTACGGCTTCGACCGGCTCGATGCCTACCAGCTCCTGACTCAGGTCGGCGGTCTCACCGTCGCCCAGATGGTCAACGCCGCCTACACCCTCGTCGCCTCCTGTCCGAGGCGTTACCTATCGCCCTGACTGCCGTCGACTGCTGCGGCTGGCCTGCGTCAAGGACGTTGGCCTAGTCTGGGGTCGGGACCATTGCTTCGACGCCACGATGTTGGAGGCGAACAGGAATGGAATCAATAGCCGCTTGACCGCATCGATCTCGTGCTAGTGAACCTAGTCAAACTCGCGACCTTCGCCTTGAAACCTTAGCTCCACTGTGCCCTATCACTCGGCCTCCAGTTGACTACCGCTTCTGATACCGGCCGATCGCTCCTGGAGCACAGCTGCAGGCGCGGCGGGGGCCGCCGTAGTACCCGCAGGGACACGGATTCATGGCGGCGATGAGGGCAAAAGCGTCACAATCGACCCCACATAACATCATTCTCACTCATGGTGTCGCTGCCCGCGAAGGGAGGGGCTGCTGAGCGGAGTCCGATTTTGGCCCCAAGGTGGTGAGCGCAGATGCGACTATCACGTGGGACCGGCGAAGGACACGAACCCGCGCCTGTCCCGGCCCGGAACATATCAACCCCGTCGCGCTGCGCTTCACGGCAGAGGAGGCGGTGGCGTTGGCGGCGGACGAGCGGCGCAGGACCCCCGTCTCAAGGTCGCGGATCGCCTCAGGGACCTCCAGACTTGCGTCTCCCCCAAGGGGTTCCATGCGAGACGACGGCGGCGACGAATCACGCGTTGCCCGTCAGGGAACCGGCCTCGGCAGGCTCGGATGCGCGGTGGAGTGCCTCATGCGATCTTGACATCGGCGTATCGGGGCGTAGAGTGCTTGTGACGACCTCCCTGAGCGGCGACGGCCTCGGTGCTGCCCGGCCGCCCGGAGGACCGATTTCATCGACTCGACCGAGGTCTGGGCCGAGTCGAAGTGATCGCGTTCGTGCCGTGCGGTCCCCGCGCCAATCAAACCGCGAATTCAACATGAGATCTCGGTGGCTACTGAGGGACATCCCATCCGATGCCCGGCACATTGGGCGGAGAGATAGCGCCATCTCGGCCGATCCCGGCTTCGACTTCAATCGGGTTGGAATAGATGAGCGACTCATACCAGGTGGTGTTGGGAATTGCGCACGCGAGCGCCAGATTCGCGGGTCCTCCGCCGTGCACCTCGGCACGCATATTGAACGACTCCGCCAGGTGCGCCACCCGCAGGCCGCCTGTGATACCTCCCTTGTAATGGGTGCTGGTGCGCACCATGTGGGCGGCATCGAAGGCGATGAAATCGGCGACGTTGTAATGGGCGCCGTCGCTCGTTTCTGCGGAAAGGAGCGGAATATCGACCGCTTTGGCCAGCCGGCGATAGGCGTCGATGTTGAATTCCCGCATCGGTTCCTCGTACCAGAAGAACCCCGCCTCCGCGAGCGCGCGGCCGACATAGATCGCATCGATCAAATCGAACCCGGCCGAACCGTCGTACATCAGGGCGACGTCGGGCCCAACATGAGCGCGCAGATCCTGACCGAGTTGCGCGTCTTTTCTGGGATCGCCCCACGCGTGCAGCTTGATCGCGCGAAATCCATAGTCGAGGCACTGGTCGGCAACATCGAGAAACTCCGCCGTGTCCCGGAAGGTGACCGTGCTGGCATAGGCCGGAATACGGTTCCGGGCTCCGCCGATGACTTTATAGAGCGGCAAGCCAGCGAGCTTGGCGGTGAGATCCCAGAGGGCGATGTCGACCGTGCCGAGCGCATAAAGAGGGAGTTCCTCGATCCGGTCGATTTCCCAGACCTCCCGCCAGAGATGCTCTTTCAGCAGGGGATCCTGACCGATGAGGATGCCCCGCAATCGGCGGTCGATCAGATCGACCATGATCGCGCCGCGGGGGGCGTATGCTTCGCCGGTGACCCCTTCATCGGTGCGAATCATGACCTTGGTGGAGATGGAGTGCGTTCCCGAGCCAGGAAGCCCCTTGCGCCAGACATACTGATGCTTCACGGGCTCTTCGAGGATCTCGGTTTCGACGGCGGTGATCTTCATTGCGTCTCCAGCGATCGAGTTGCCCGGGAACGGGCGACCGGCCGGAGCGTTCACCCCGGCCGGTCGAATCAAGCGCTATCCGATTTCCGCTTCCAAGTCCGCGATCATCTGATCGACGGCCTCTTCTGGCGTCGCCTCACCCGTCAGCACCTGCTGGAAGTTCGGGAGCACCGAGGTTGACTGCCAGCCCGGGGCGCCGACGAAGCTCAGCGGCGGCACGCCGATCGGAACCGAGTTCCGGGCCGCGTCGTAGATCGGGTTGTCGGTGATGCGTGGATCTTCAGCGGCGGCCGACGAGGCCGGGAAGTAGCCGGTGGTCTCCAGGAACTGGACTGCGGCATCGGTCTCGGTCCATTCTGTCAGCCAGGCCCAGGAGGCATCGCCATCATCCTCCTTGCACATGCCGTTGTAGAGTGCCGATACGCCGGCGACCTGCATCACCGGTCCGGCTGGAACCAGGGTGGTCATGAATTCCTCCCCCTGGGTGAGATCGGCGGAAATCTCGGCCAGCGACCCAGTGTGATGGAGCACCATGGCGGTCTGCCCGGTGCGGAACGCCTGCATTATCTGCGAGTAGCTATCGTTCGGCGCGCTCGGCGGCGCGACCTTGTCGGTCGTGTAAAGGCCAGACCAGAAGGTAACCGCCTCGATGGCCTTGTCGCGGTCGATGACCGGTACGCCGTTTTCGTCGGCCGAGAGCCCACCGTAGGCCCGCATGATGCCCACGACGTGGCCCTGGCCCCCGTCGCCACCGCGCAAGCCGAAGCCATAGCGGTCGTTCTCGGCGTCCGTAAGCGCGATTGCCGCTTCGCGCATTTCATCCCAGGTCGTGGGCGGTGTGATGCCGGCTTCGTCGAACCAGTCCTTGCGGTAATAGAGCCAATCGATGAAGAGAAATGCCGGAATGCCATAGATCTGGCCGTCGATCGTGGCGCCGTCCATCAGACCCGGGTCGATGCTGCCGCTCCCCTCCCATGCGTTATAGCGCTCGGTAAGATCGATCAGCCCGCCAAGCGCCAGCATGTCCGGAATCCGTTCGGTCGCGGCCATGGTGGTGTTGGGGAGTGAGCCGCCGACGGCGGCAGTGGTGAACTGGGTCATGAAGTCGGCGTTCGGAATGTTTTCCGAGGTCACCGTGACATCGGGGTACTGCTCGGCAAACAGGGCCATAACCTGCTCGAGGCCGACCATTTCGGAATCGCTGGTGAAGTGGTGCCAGTAGGTGATATCCCCACTGATGGCGTCGTCCTGTGCCCAGGCGGAGGAGCGGCGCAATCCAGCGCCGGCTACCACTCCCATCGTGGCGCCGAGCAGCGTTCTGCGATCGATCCGCCGATTGCCCAGGTATACACTCGATCTGATCATGGTGCGCGTTCTCCTTCGAATCGTTCGTCAAGTGTGTAACGACGGTGTTCTGTTGGCGCTGCTAACCCTTCACACCTCCTGCCATGAGGCCGCTGACCAGCGCTCGCTGGACAATGGCGAAGCCAATAATGATGGGGATGATGCTGATGATTCCGCTGGCGCTCAGCACTCCCCAAGGCATCTGAAATTCTCCGACCATCAACTGCAGGCCGACCGGCCAGGTGCGCGCTCCGTCAGCGGTGGTGAGGAGGAGGGCCCAGACATACTCGTTCCAGGCGCCGATGGCGATGAAGACGGTCGTCGCCGCGATGCCCTGGCGAGCGAGCGGCAGGACGATCCGAATCAGCGCTCCGAGACGGGTCGAACCATCGACGCGGGACGCCTCCTCCAGGTCGGGCGGGATGCCATCGAAGAACCCCTTGAGCATCCAGACGCAGAGGGGCAGCAAGAAGGTCGTGTAGGTCAGGGCCAGCCCGAAATGGGTATCGAACAGACTCAGATTGCGGAGCATAATGAAGAGCGGGATGAGCAGCAGCGTGAACGGGAACATGCGGATGACCAGGTAGAAGATCATCAGACTGCTGCGGCCCCGAAAGCGATAGCGGGAGATGCTGTAGGCGGCGACGGTACCGATCGACAGGGACATCAGCACCGTCATCCCGGTGACAATGGTGCTGTTGAGGAGAAGATGCGGATAGCCGGAGCGCTCCCAGAGGGTGACGTAGTTTTCGAAGGTCAGGGAGGTCGGAAGGAAACGGAAGTCGCGAGAGACGATCTCGGCCTCCGTCTTGAGTGACGTCAATACGGTCCAAACGATCGGCCCGATTGCAAAGGTGACGACCGCCAGCACGACGATCGAGGCGAGGACGTCGAAGAACCGGCGGGTTCGCTTGAGCGACCCGAATGGAGACCGGGAGCGGGACTCCTCGTAGACCGGCGCATTGGCAGTCACGGATGCCATCGGCATTACTCCTTTGTGACGCCGGAGGCGCGGACGTAGACGACGGTGAACGCCATCAAACAGAAGAGCGCCAGCACCGACAGCGCGGCCGCATAGCCGAAATCGAAGCGGAGGTAGGCCGTCTGGAAGCCATAGAGCGCGATCGTCTGCGTGGCGTACCCGGGGCCGCCTCCAGTC
>JAHWJF010000290.1 GCA_019348515.1 Chloroflexota bacterium
ATGCCGGAGCCGACAGTTCGCACGTCCTCGGTCACCCTGAGCCGCTGCTCCAGGTCGACCTCGCCGGCTTCCACCTGACGATACAGCTCGATCAGAATCGGCACCTTGATCGTGCTCGCCGTGGCGGTAGTCTCGTCGGCGTTGACCCGAATTTCCTCACCCGTATCGAGTTGCTTCGCCGCGACCCCGCCCGTTCCTGGAAAGTCCGCAAATTCCCGCTCGATGGCGGCAATCACCGTCTCGCGTTGGGTGTCCGTTGTCGCTTCGACTCCCATGGCATCCCTTCCTGCACGTCGACCCCACGACCCACAATCTCAACCACCACCTCGCGCTGCCGCCAAGTTTGACCTCCCACGCCACGCACAAGGGAAGAAAACATCACAATCAGGTCAAGGATTATGACAGCGATGTGGCCGATCCCCGAGCGAAGCGGCGCCCTTCTCCACGAGCGTGGTGGCACGCTGATTGCGGGGTGGATAGTAGGCATTCGTGTTGCATCTTGGGAGGATCATTATGTCTATAAACAGTGTCGAGGCTTTCGATACCACCGTCCAGAAGACCAATGAATGGTTACGAGATATTAGCAACGAGCTTGGCGACGACAATCGCCGTCACCCCAATCTCGCCCTCCGCGGCACGCTTCATGCCGTCCGCGACTTCCTGCCGATCGAAGAGTCGGCCCACCTTTCAGCTCAGTTGCCTATGCTGGTGCGGGGGATCTACTTCGAGGGTTGGAACCCGACTAATGTACCGGAGAAGGACCGCTCTCGCGAGAGTTTCCTCAGTCGCACCGAGCAGGCCCTGGAGCGGGCTCTATGGAAGGAGGATTACCAGATCGACACAGAAAAGGCCGCACGGACAGTCCTGCGTGTCCTTTCCGATCGCATCTCTGCCGGGGAAGTGGAACAAGTTCGGCATGTGCTGCCGGAGCCCGTCCGCGAGCTCTGGCCGGAGCCGGTCGCGACCCGCTAACAGGGTCCACCACACCGTCGAGCGCGACGCGCCGGATTCTCCGGCGCGTCGCGTGTGATTACCAGTGCAGACGGGAATTCCCGCGACGCTGCCCCAAACCATCCAGTGCCTGAGATTGAAACGGTCTGATTCGGCGTTACGGTCGGCCCGTCCGAAGGCCGTGCGCCGCCTCGTCAGATGGTCTAGCCGTTGAAAAAAGCGCGCCGGTGGCCACATCGAGGCCGAAATAGGTCTACCGGGAGTTGAGCAAGATTCCCGCGCAAAATGGCGTAGTTACAGCCGCTCGAAGGTCTCGGAACCGGATTCCGAAGCCTTCTTCAACAGTTACTCATGACCCTATGGGCCACGACCGGAACACGAACATGACCGCGCCGTTCTCCGCACCCCGGCACTCGCGCGCCCAGCAGCGCTGTTTTCCGACCAGTGCGTTATGCCCCGGAGGGGCACCACCGCCTCATGAAAAGCGGTCCCGGCGGCGGTAGACTGCCACCAGGCAGCGGCCACCGAGGGCCGGCTCGCGCCTGGTGTCGTGGGCCCGGAGACCCGTGTGGCCCCGGGGTGCCCGAAGGCACCACCGACTGTCGCTATTCACGCAGGGAAGCAGGCAAAGCAGACCCTGCTTCTGCCGGTGCCCCAGGCTGGTCGTCCCCCTCCATTTTCAAAGCAGCAGGCTGAAGCATTATGGGAACCACTAGGTCGTCGGCGTGCTGGTCAGTGGCGACCCGCTACGGCACGAACGCTTCATTTGCGCCGCTCGCGGAGCCACCGGGCGTGGGGCCGCCGGCGACGACGTAGACGACGTCGCCGAGTGTGACGGCGCCCAGGCCGTGACGCGGCGTGGGCATCCTCGCGCGGACACGCCAGGCATCGGTTCGCGGATCGTACTCCTCGTTCTCGTCGAAAGTCTGGCTTGGGTTCTCGCCGCCGAAGACGTAGATGCGGTCGCCGAGCACGGCGGCGGCGATGCCGCTGCGCGGCGTCGGCATGGCGGCGCGCGGACGCCAAGCGTCAGCCTGCAGATCGTACTCTTCGTTCGTGCCGACGTTGTTCGACCAGTCCTCCAGGCGACCGCCAATCGCGTACAGCTTGCTGCCGACGGCGGCGAGGGCGAAGTGGTCCCGCGCGGTCGGCATCGGCTGCCGCTCCTCCCAGCGGTCGCTCCCTGGATCGTAAACCTCGAGCGCCCCGGTGACACCGTCGGCGCCGACGCCACCGAGCGCGTAGAGCCGGTCGTCGAGGGTCGCGACCGCGAGCGCACCGCGCGCGGTCGGCAGTGGCGCGATCTGGCGCCAGGCGTCGGTCGCGGGCTCGTACTCCAGCAGACTATCGAGCGGACGACCGCCGCCGTCGTAGCCACCGACAAGGTAGAGTTTGTCGCCGATCGCGGCCGCGCCGGAGTGATTGAGGCCGATCGGGATGGCCGCCCGCTGACGCCACGTGTCGGTCACAGGGTCGTACTCTTCGTTCGCGGTGGCGGCATCGGGGTCGTAGCCGCCGAGCACGTAGATCCGATTGCCGACTGCGGCGGCGGCGACCTCGCTACGCGGCGTGGGCACCTCCGCCTTGCTGGCCCAGGCGCCAGGCGAGTCGCTGGCGGGCGTGGGGGACGCCAGCGTCGTAGTCAGCGTGACTGACGGTGGCGGCGAGCCGACCTGCCATGCCGCCGACCGGGGGAGCATTGCGACAAAGGGCAGCGATGCGGCGAGCAGCCGTCTGCGCGTGAACACCATGAAGTGTATCTTGTTTCCAGGGCCCTCTGCTATCCGGCAATGCGGCGATACGGGACGGAGAGCGGGTAGCAGCCGTCGGCCGTGGAGGGCTCCCGTGGCAGCATGGGAAGCTGACAGGCCCCGGACCGAAGGCCAGGGGCCTGTTGACGGCTCTAGGACCGGCGATTACGAGACCGGGGTGGCTGCTGCAGGCGTGGCCTGAGGCGCGCCGAGCCGGAAGGCGACAAGCTGGGCGTTCTGGCTGGCGCCCGCACCGACGATGATCGTGTCCTCGACCACGGCCGGCCAAGCGATCAGCGGGACGGCCAGCTGCGCCCGCCACACTTCTTCCCCGCTGTTCCGGTCGAGGGCGAATATGGTCCCCTCGAACGTGGAGGCGACGACCAAGTCGTTGACGACCGTCGCCGCGCCGAACGGCACCGCATCGGTCTCGTGGGTCCACTGGATCTCGCCCGTGGCCGCGTCCAATGCCACGATGACGCCCGTGCCCTCAGTGACTTCGGTCATCCGCTCAGCCCGTTGCACGGCCTCGGATCCGGTCTCAGCATCGTGCCCGGTCGCCGTGTACGGCGTGGGCAAGTTGGCGACCGAGGCATAGACCACGCCATCGGCGAAGGCCATCGGCGTCTCGACACCACCATACACACCCGGCATCACCATGATCGTCTCGCCCTCGGGCACCGCCTCGAGCTCGTCGTTCTGGTGCTCACCAACCGACGTGTCCCAGATCGTCTCCCCGGTTTCCCGGTCGAAAGCGAGCACGCGTCCAAGCTTGCCGGCGCCGATGACGACATCGCGCTCACCGCCGTCGATGGTGACGGTGGCGAGGATTGGGGAGAGGTGGAAGTCGAGGTCAAACAGGTCGTGGGGCTTGACCTGGTTGTACCAGAGGAGCTCGCCGCTGTTCCGGTCGAGGGCGATTATGGAACTGCTGTAGAGGTTCGGTCCGGGGCGGCTGCTGGCGTTCGGATAGTCCACCGTGCCCGGGAAGGGGGCGGGGTTGCCGGTCCCGTAGAAGAGCATGTCGCGCTCGCTGTCGATGGCTGGCGGGAACCACAACCCGGCCCCGGAGTTGACCTCGGGATTACCCCAGAAGCCTTCCTCGACCGTCTGGAACGACCACCGCACTTCGCCGGTCTCCTGGTCGAGCGCGTAGGCGATCCCGGTTGCCCCGCCGGCGTAGCCGCGCAGCCCGAGATCTTCCTCAGCGGCCAAGACGCCGGCCAGGGTGCTCACGTAGACCGTATCGTCGTAGACCGTCGGCTGGATGGCGCCGGTCGGCCCCTCCAGTTGCACGGCCCACAGCTCCTCCCCGGTCTCCATGTCCAGCGCGCTCACCGTGTCGACGCTGGAGGTGACGAAGACCTTCCCCCAGCCCACGGCCGGGCCGTTGGGCCCGACGACGGGGTTGTCGTAGATGTGCTCCCAAAGCATCTCGCCCGTCTCGAAGTCGAGGGCGACGACGTTGCTGGCCAGGTCCTGGATGTAGACCACGCCGTCGATGACGATCGGGTTGGACGAGAACGAGCCGTATGGCCCGGTGCCCGGAATCGGGAATGACCACGCTTCCCCCAGCTCGTTGACGTTCTCGCTCGAGATGGCGGCGTCCATCGTCGCTCGAGTGTTGGCGTAGTCCCGGTTGGGCAACGGCCATGCAGCCGTATTGGCCGCTACCTCTTCCGGCGCTCCGGCAGCGACTGCGGGTGTTGCCTCCTGCGCCCGCACTTTGAAGGCTGGCGGCAAGGTCAACCCCGTGAGGCCGAGGGCGAGCGGGGCGGCAAGCAACGGACGACGTGAGAAGCGGCGGGACATCATGTGCTCCTTCGGGATGGACCACCGGGGTGCAACCACAGCCCAGTGGGCAGAGGGCCGGGTCGATGCCGCACGAGCGCGGCCTGGAGAACGTCTCGCACGAGTCATGCCGAGCTACGTTCTTCGCCGGGGGAGAGCCCGGCTCCAGTTGATTCCTGTAAGCGTGCTACGTGTTGAAAAAGGCGGCGTGCTCCGGCACCTCTTACGGTAGACTGCGCGCGTTCCCAAGCCGACATTCGACCTTGGCGCCTCTTGGAGGAGCGACGTCTCGATCCGAGGCGCCCTGCCAAGCGCGGCTACCGGCGCACCGGTGACTTTCGCGTCAGCCCCCCTGACCCGGATGCTTCACCTATGTGGGACAGGGGTGCTATCCGCCTCGGCTACCACGACCACGACGTGATCGACCGGGGGCAAGCGCCACATCATCCTCGCCGCCCTGGTCACCCCGGCGGACGTCATGGAGAGCCAGGCGATGCGGGATCTCCTCTGGCGGGTCTGCTTCCGGCGGAAGATCTGGCCCCACCACGTCACGGGGGATGCCAAGTACGGCACCACCGAAAACATCGTCGCCATCAAGGATGCCGGTATTCGGGCTTTCGTGCCGCTGACCGACGTCGCGCACCGCACCGATCCTATGGGCAGGACGACTTCGTCTTCGATCCCGAGCGTGATGAATATCGGTGCCTGCAGGGACATCCCCTCAGCCGCTATTCGACCAAACGCACAGAAGGCGTCGTGGCGTACCGCGGCGAGGCCGCCATCTGCAACGCCTGCCCGATCAAAGCCGAATGCACCACCAGCGACCACAGCCGCAAGGTACAGCGCTCGATCTACGCCGACTACCTGGAGAAGGTCCGGGCCTACCACGCGACGGAGGCCTATAA
>JAHWJF010000291.1 GCA_019348515.1 Chloroflexota bacterium
CCGGAGGATGGTCAGCTTTCGCCGCCATCCAGACCATACAGAAAGAGCTGAATTGCCGCAAGCGCCTGCTCGGAGCCCGGTCCCAGAAACACATCGTGTGTCGAGCCATAGATCGTCATAACCCGAGCACGTGGCATCGTCATCAGCATGCGTTGGGCGGTCTCCCGTCCGATCTCTCCGCGCTGACCACGTAGGATCAGGGCCGGACATTGGACCTGAGCTAGGACCTGCCAGTCGGAGCGCGGAATAGCCGCGGCCTCGATTCGGCTGACGATATCGAGATCGTGTCGCCAGCGGTATTGGCCATCAGGCAGCGCCTCGAGATCACTCGGGATGTCGTGACGCGCGCGATCCGGCGGGAGCCCGAGGCCTTGCTCGTAAAACCGGGCCGCGTCTTCCCGCGACGCGAAACCTCTTGGCAATGCAGCTATCGAAGCAAGGGCTTCCGCCGCGCGCCCCGCGCTCACCTCCGGGTTAGCGTCGCCCAGGATCACCCCGGACACCAGCTCAGGACGCCCGGCGGCTAGGTGGTAGGCAATGAGACCGCCATGCAGCCGCCCGATAAGCGCCGGTCGCTCGATCTCAAGCCGTTCCATCAACGCGGCGACATCGGCTGCCATGGTCGCCGGGTCATAACCGCCGGCGGGGCGATCACTGTCACCGCGACCTCGGAGATCGGGAACCAGAACCTGGCGGTCACTCGAAAGTCTTTCCGCGAGGTGGCGCATGCCGTCACCGGTCTGCAGCACCCCATGTAACAGGACGACGGCCGGAGCCTGAGCTGCGGGGGGAGCGGGCCAGTGGCGATAGGCCAGACGAATACCGTTGACCTGTTCAAAGCCCGACCGGGGTTGACTCATGCGCCGCTCCCATCACGGTGAATGTTCAGTGCCGCGGTCACCAGGTTCAGACAGGCGGCATCATACGGCTGTGGCCAAACGATGAGATGGCCGACGCCCTGTTCTCCGAATGATCTCCATTCTTCGGCCAGTGCATCTGGACTGGCAAATTGGAATCGCTCGTGGCCCTCATCATCGCCGTCCTCTCGAGTCGGCTCAGGCACGGCCACGATCTGCCCGACCGTCACTTCCAGCGTTGCGGGATCACGTCCGATCTCTGAGCATGCGGCCTGAATTCGCGTGAGTTTTTCGGGAAGCTCATTGGCCCGGCCCAACCAGCAGGTGTTCCAGGCATCGGCAAGCTCCGCCGTAAGCCGAAGCATCCGAGGCCTTGACGCGCCGATAAGAATTGGAGGGCCACCAGGTCGCGGCCCCCTGGGAAGGCTGACGCAGTCGACAGCCCGCTCATAGGTTCCCTGGTAATCGGCAGCGCCGGTGCGAACCAGCGGTGCGATGATCCGCAGCGCGTCCTCAAACCTGCTCGCGAGATGATCGAAGGGATAGCCGAACGCCTTGAACTCGGGTTCGTGCCAGCCGGCGCCAAGGCCAAGAATGAACCGGCCTCCGCTAACTTCGTCGACCGCGTCGGCCATCTTGGCCAGCAGTGCTGGATTGCGGAACGCCGTGCAGATCACCAGTGTGCCAAGCTCAATACGTGTGGTCGCCTCGGCAAGCGCCGAGAGGAGGGTCCAGCCTTCCCAGATACCCCGCCGCTGACCGTTCCACTCAAATAGGAGATGGTCGACGATCCAGACGGAATCGAACTGATCGCGCTCAGCTTGAAGCGCCGCGTCGCGAATGTCCTTGTAGCGAAGTATCGTGCCATCGTCCGTCTCCGCGATTGGCAAGAGGATCCCGATTTTCACGCCTACTCCTTGACGCCGGTATCGATAGGTGTTGGCTCTCCTGGCCGCACGAGTCCGGCGCACTGTACGCTCCGGTGGAGGCAGTCGCCAAGACTTCAAGCGCGCTCGATCGCGTAGCACCGATTGAGGCGGGTACAATCGCGCCAGTGTCGGTGGACACGGGAGAGTCCCGACAACGGAACAGGGACGGGAGGAGCATGGCGGCGCTGTTCGGTAGAAGGCGCAACGCGGGGTCAGACCGGAATGCTGGGTCTTTACTCGAGCAGGTCACCCACGGCAGCCCGGTGACCGATGGCTGGCGATTCTCGCTCAAGGGATCGCCGCGCTTTTACGACGACGTTCATCGTATCATCGAGAGTGATTCCGGCGCGGTGGTCTATTTTGGCGAAGCCCTGACCTACGAGCGGGGAGCCGCGGTTGCGCTCTGGAGAGTCCGCGCGCGGACTTTCGGCTGGCTTCCGGCGCTCTACGATTGGTGGGCGGACCAGGAGCGCATCGAGCCAGTCCGGTTCACGTTTCACCTGTATATCCCGCCGGACCTGAAGTATCCGGCGATGGATCTGCGCGAGCACACCCCGGCGGACGTCGAGGAATTCATCAAACGCACCGCACCGCGAAACTGAGCGCGCGGTCACGGACCGAGAAACGAAACCGCCTCCGCGAAAATCGCGGAGGCGGTTTCGTGGTTCGAGCTCGAGTGCTCGCTCAGTCCCCCGCGATTCTTGCGGGAGCCTCGTCAATCACCTCGATGACCTCGACCTCGGCTACGGCCGGGAGGCGCTCAGGGTGCACTTTCCAGCAATCGGTCACCACATGGGTGGCGCGGCAACGCATCACCTCGTCTTCTCCATGGAGGGCCCACGCTAACGAGCATCGGTAAACCGGCTCAACCCTTCCACGCAACGGTCCGCAATGCGCGCGGACAAGCATCGGACACCCGAAGCGCCCCGGCTCCGCCGTCTGCTCTTCCTCGAGGAAGAGCCGGCGTCGCTCGCGGCTCATGTTCAGACCACCCCTTCTTCTGGGAGAACTCCGTCTGTTCGCTCACCTCCGAAGAGGAGAGATACGAGCATCCGGATCACCCCAGCGCCCCGAGAGCAGCTCCGCTCTGGGGAAGTCCCGATCCGAGACTCTATCGCAGTATAGCCTGTGGTCCGAAGCGGACTGGGCGACCGGTTTCTACTGCGTTATTAGCTGACGTACTACAAACGCCATATTGGCTGGCCTTTCCGCGATTCGGCGAGCGAAATAGGGATACCAGTCGGTCCCGAATGGCACGTAAATCCTCATTCCGTACCCCTCAGCCGCGAGGGCGATCTGCGCCTCACGGCGGACTCCATAGAGCATCTGGAACTCCCAACGACCGCGATCGATGCCCAGGCGCAATGCAAATCCCTGAGTGGCACGAACCAACGCCGGGTCGTGTGTCGCGATCGCCGGGTATCGGCCGTCCTCGAGCAATCGTTCCATAAGGCGGACGAAGGCCTCGTCGATCTCACGCGGTTTTTGCAATGCGATGTTCGGCGGCTCGGCGTAAGCGCCTTTGACGAGCCGGACGCGCATCCCCCTGTCGATCAGGCGCTCGACGTCGCGATCGGAGCGGTGCAGATACGCCTGGATCACAGTCCCCACATGATCGGGGAGTCGCTCGTGTAGCGCTTGGGCGATGGACAGAGTGGATTTCGTGTAGGCCGAGCCTTCCATGTCGATCCGAACGAATCCATTGACGGAGGAAGCGGTCTCCAGAAGCTGCAACATGTTGTCGTGGGCGACGACGTTATCAATGTCCAGGCCGAGCATTGTGAGCTTGACCGAGATATTGGGCTCGAGTCCCGCCGTGGCCATCTCGCGCAGGGTCGCG
Organism: Chloroflexota bacterium; assembly: GCA_019348515.1. GTDB lineage: Bacteria > Chloroflexota > Chloroflexia > Thermomicrobiales > UBA6265 > JACCXM01. The sequence goes on from JAHWJF010000291.1 coordinate 3,627, forward strand.
GCGTACAAATCAACCGCCGACCGGGCCTCGGCCGGGGTAAGCACGTTCTCGCCGAGCCGGTCAAGGGTGGTCTTCAGGCCGTCGGCAGCCAATCTGTTGGCGGCGGCTAGCGCGCTATCTACGGTGTCGCCCGCGACGAAGCGAGTGACGAGGTCGCGCGAAAAACGGCTGTCGCGAAGGAACCGTTCAATCTCCTCTCGTCCCGCCACGGCCAGGATCCCGCTGCGCAGCCAGGATGCGATCATGCGAGTACGCGTCTCCCTGTTGGTGGCCGCAGGCCGAACAAGACCGCGACCATCGCGGCCAGCGCTATCACGCCGAGCGCGACAAACGGCGCTTCCACTCCGGCCGCATCAGCAAGCGCCCCGGCGGCGGCAGGGCCCGCGACGAGCCCGATGTCACTCGACAGCCGGACAGCGCCGACCGCTCGCCCGCCACCGCCGCCCAGACGGAGGACTAGATCGCCCGCCGAGCTGTTGCCCGCGACCTGTCCAACGGCATAGAACGCCATCGGAGCAGCCAGCCAGAGCGCGCTCGGCGCAAACGGCACGAGCAGCAGTCCGACGCCAGCGATGCCGAACCCGATCGCAAGTGCTCGCGGCGCCCCTGCCCGACGAATGATCCCGCCGACCGGAAGTGCGCTCGCGAGATGAACGACGTTGACAAAGAGGAGCATCATGCCGACTTGTTCCGCTCCAAATCCGAATTTCACGGCACCAAGCAACGGCAAGGAGACCACCCAGATCGAATAGTTGACGAATACGAGCAGATTCGCCGCGACCGCCGCGACCTCCTTCGAGCGGGACGGAGCGACTTCTGCCGCCAGGTCTTCGCGTGCGGGTTGCCCCGGTCGAGAGATCGCCGCCTGCACTCGCGCCAGCAATGACCCCGCAAGTAAGAAGCCAGAAATGAGCGTCGACAGCCAGAAGATGGCGCGCCAGCCAAGTTCGGCGGTGAGGTAGCCTCCTGTCAAAAGTCCGCCGCTGCCACCTGCGCCAGATGAGAGGTTGAAGGCGGTCATGGCCGCACCACCTCCCGGTAGAGCACGCAGCACGGAGAGCAACCCGGCGGTGGCGAGCAGGGCCACGCCAACGCCCTGGATGCCGCGGGCTGGAAGCAGCGTCATTTGTGAAGTGGCCGACGCGGCGAGTGCTGAGCCGAGCAGGAGCGCGCCAGACCCGATGCCGGCGGTCCACTTCAGCCCCGCCCGCTCGACAAGCCAGGCGGCCGGGAGGTTGGTAATCAGGCGCCCCGCGAAAAACACGGAGAAGACCAGCCCGGCGCCGGTCGCGCTAAGCGCGAGAGACTCGCGGATGGCCGGCAGCGCGGGGGAGACAATGTCGACGCACCAGTAGGAAAAAAACAGTATCGCCAGCGAAATGCGCAATGGAAGCGCGGCGGGGGCGGGAGACGCGGCCGTTGCCGGGGTCGCCGCCGGCGCGTTCCCGACTACCCTGACTCGCGACCCGTTCACCAACGTCCCCGCTCGTACGCGACTACCGGTAGGCGAGGATCATACCTTTCCGCCGAGTTCCTGGCCGTGCGCAATGTCGTCCGGTCTATCCTTCACGCCATGAATGAGCGAGGGAAAACGCCGGCGACGAGGTTCCCTGTTGAAACCACCGTCCGCGATGCACTGTACGACCGGATTCCGTTGGGCCGACCAGACATCGCGCTGATCGGCACGCCGGCATTCGTGCGCCTCGAACGGATTCAGCAACTGGGATTCGTCTCACGGGCCTGGCCCGGCGCTCGCCACACACGGTT
>JAHWJF010000292.1 GCA_019348515.1 Chloroflexota bacterium
CTCGAGCAGCCCGCTCGAGGTGGGGACGCGCGCCATGATGCCGGCGCCCGTCTCGGCCGCTGCGTCCAGAAAGTCGGCGCCCGGCTCCTGCTCGAGCAGGTTGTAGACGGTCTGGAGCGCGGGCACGCGCCGTTCGCGAAGCGCCACGAGTCCCTCGTCGCGCCAGCCGATCGCGGGTCCGAGCGCCACCCCATACGCGTGCAGCTTGCCCTCGTCGCGCATGGCCTCGAGCTCCGCGAACAGGTCATCGCGCTCGATCGCGTCCATGCGCGGGTTGTGGAGCTGATAGAGATCGACGTGGTCGGTGCCGAGGCGCTGGAGGCTCGCCTCGAGTGCGGCTCGGGCGTGCTGCGGCGACCAGTTCTGCGGCCGTTCACCCTCGCCGTGCACCCGGCGCTCCGAGTCGAGCTCGTAGCCGAACTTGGTGGAGACCTGGATCGCGTCGCGGTCGGCTCCGGCCAGCGCCCGCCCCTCACCGACACGCACGCCCCCCGACGGCCGATGGAGCTGCAGCCCGCCCGCCAGAAGCCGGGTGCCCACGACGACTTGGAGGGGACTCGGGATCACGACAAGGTGATCGATATTGACCAGAGCCCGATCGGCCGCACGCCGCGCTCCAACCCGGCGACCTACACCGGGTTGTTCACTCCGATCAGGGAGCTCTTCGCCTCCATGACCGAGGCGAAAGCACGCGGGTATATGCCGGGTCGATTCTCATTCAACGTCAAGGGCGGCCGCTGCGAAGCGTGCAAGGGCGAGGGGATCATCCAGATCGAGATGAACTTTCTGCCTGATGTCTTCGTGCCATGCGAGGTCTGCCAGGGCAAGCGGTACAACCGCGAGGCACTGGAGGTCACGTACAAGGGCAAATCGATCGCCGACGTGCTCGATATGACGGTCGCCGAGGCGCTCGATTTCTTCCAGAATGTGCCCGCTATCAAGAACAAGCTGCAGACACTCAACGACGTGGGGCTGGGGTATATCAAGCTCGGTCAACCGGCCACTCAACTCTCGGGCGGTGAGGCGCAGCGGGTGAAACTCGCGAGCGAGCTGTCGCGACGGGCCACCGGCCGCACCCTCTACATCCTCGACGAGCCGACGACCGGACTTCACTTCGCCGACATCGAGAAGTTGCTGGTGATCCTGCAGCGGTTGGTCGATGGCGGCAATACCGTGATCGTCATCGAGCACAATCTCGATGTGGTGAAATCTGCCGACTGGATCATCGATATGGGTCCCGAGGGTGGCAGCGGCGGTGGGTTGGTAATCGCGGAGGGTACGCCGGAGGCGGTTGCAGCAACGCCCAGCTCATTCACCGGGGATTTCCTGCGGCCGGTTCTGGGTTTGCCGGCGATGGCGGCGGATTAGGCGGTCGGCCTTCAGTCTTCCGTCGGTTGACTTTTGACTCAGGATCCCAGCGGTAAGAGCGATGCTCACTCCGTGGGCGGGCGGCCTCCGACATGCGCCGTTCCAATCACCGGAATTGCTAATGGTTGCTGGGCTTCGTTGCGATCGGTGGTCCAACGGGCGCCGCGCGGGGGTTTCTTCAGCCGGACCAGGGCCATGAGCTGGCACTCATACTGGACGCGGTGCTGGGCGAAGGTTCGCCAGGCAGCGTCTTTGTCCGGTTTCATCGGCAATCCTGCCTGCTGAAAGTGGTCATAGGCGTCATCGAACTCCTGCTGCGTAACGTTGATCGCGGTTCCTGGCCACGTTGGGTCCTCTGCACAGTGCAGACGGAGCGGTTCTAGCACCCGTCGCAACGCCCGTGAGCCGAAGCGCACGAGGCGGTCAGCTTCGGGATCGGTTGAGAGGTCGATACTCGAATCGACCAGCGCCGCCGCATCGAGTATCGCGCCCGCGGCGCTGATCCAGGAGCGATCCCAGCGGGACGAGCGCAAATAGAGCTCGCCAGACAGCGTTGACCCAGAAGTGGCAAGGTCGTCAAACCAACCGAGCCAGGTTTGCCACAACTCCCCAAGTCGTGTCGGTCCGAAAATGTTCACATACGTGTCGATGACTTTGATGCCGTCGGGTTGTGTTCCAGTCAGCTCGTCGAGCTTCGTGACAGCCAGCTCGCGTTGCTGGTACGAGGAGTAAATGGTCGGCAGATAGCCAATGAGTAGCGCGACGATTGTCACGACCGTCAGTGCTTCGATTGCCGACAACACGATGACCCAGAAGTTGTTCCCGGGAGATTCGAATCCCATCGTCGAGAGCGCGGAGCCGCTGAAGAGGAAGGCCCGAATGAAGGGTTTTATGCCGGCGCCATAGAGCGCGAGGGTATAGCCGAAGCCGATCATTGCCAGAACCACCGAAAGCACGGTCAGCAAGGAAACGGGGGCGAACAGGCTGAGGATGCCCTGGCGACGGGCTTCGGAACGGATCGGACGGATGATGGCGTCGAACAACGCCTGAGTGAACCGGAAGATGACTCGATTGATAAGCGGCGGGGCCCCGGTCGGAACCATGAAGGTGCGGATCGCCAGACCGGTCGAGAGGATGATGACGAGGATCCCGGCAATGACAAACAGGCTGTCGACAATCTGATCTTGCATGCCGAGAGAGACACCCGGCGCGGCCGGCGAGCGTTTGCCGGCCGCGACACATTGGACAATCCCGTGGATACTGCCGCGAACGGTAACACGACTGCAGTGGCTTTGAATCGGCGGGGGACGACTTTGGCGACGTTGCTGGCCAGACACGCGGATACGGTCGTGACGATGGACGGCGAGCGCCGCGAACTCCATGACGCCGGGCTGTTCGCGCGGGACGGCGTGATCGAACAGGTTGGTGTCACGGACGAGTTGCCGGACACCGCGGATACCGTCCTTGACCTCTCGGGTCACATCATGTTGCCCGGGCTTATCAACTGCCATCACCATCTCGATCAGGTGCTGACGCGCAACCTGCCCGCGGGGCAAAACACGAACCTCTTTCCATGGTTGCGAGCCCATTACCGGGTGTGGGCCAGTCGGACGCCAGAGGACACGCGAACGGCGGTGATCGTCGGGTGTGCGGAGCTGGCACTGTCGGGGTGTACGACGGTCTTCGATCACGCCTACGTGTTCAAGAACGGCTGCAAGGTCGACGACCAGATCCACGCCGCGGGTGAGATCGGCGTCCGCTTCGCCGTCTCGCGGGGAAGCATGTCCTTGGGTGAGTCAAAAGGCGGGCTGCCGCCTGACGATTGCGTTGAGGACGAAGACGCGATCATGAGCGACTCGCTGCGGGTGATCCAGCAGTACCACGATCCCGCACCCGGCTCGATGCTGCAAATCGTGCTGGCTCCGTGCTCGCCGTTTTCCGTGACCGCTGATCTGATGCGCGAATCGGCGAAGCTCGCTCGTGAGTACGGGGTGAAACTGCACACCCACCTCTGTGAGACCCTCGACGAGGAGCGATACACCCTCCAGCACCAAGGGATGCGTCCAGTCGCGTATATGGAGACGCTCGACTGGGTTGCCGACGACGTCTGGTACGCCCACGCCGTCCATGTCAATGACGACGAGGTCCGCCTCTTTGCGAAGAAGGGGGCGGGTGTCTGCCACTGCCCGTCGTCGAACATGCGGCTCGCGTCGGGAATCGCACCGGTCAAGAAGTACCGTGACAATGAGGTGAAGACCGGGCTCGGGGTCGACGGCTCGGCGAGCAACGACGGTTCGAACCTACTTGTCGAGGTCCGTGAAGCGATGTTGCTGGCCCGGCTGAAGATCGGGCTCCTGCCGCCGGAGGGACCGCAAACGGTCCTCTCGACATCCGACCCGCTGCGCGCCGACGAGTGGATGACGGCGCGCGAGGCGCTGGAGATCGCCACGATCGGCGGCGCCCAGGTCCTTGGCCGAAACGACATCGGATCGCTGGAAACGGGCAAGTGCGCGGACTTCTTTACCCTCGATCTGAACAATGTCGCGTACGCCGGCGGCCTGAGCGATCCCGTGGCGGCGGTCGTTTTCTGCGCGCCGACGCGGGCCCGGCACACGGTCGTCGGCGGCCGGCTCGTCGTCGACGATGGCGAGGTCGTGACGCTCAACCTGGGAACCGTGGTCGCGGAGCACAACCTGAACGCCGCGCGCTTGGCGGCGATGGTGGTGTGAGCTAGCCGACGAAAGTCCCGCATTGATCGACGGGGCTTGCTTGACGAAAAACACCCGTGCTACAGTCCGCGCTGGACTCAATCCGGCAGGATCTTCGATCGCCACGCGCGGTTTGCACCCCGGGCGGGTCCACAGCGGCAACTGGGTGAGGTTGCGCTGGAGCCTGGTGCGAAGGTGACCGCGGCAACCCTGAGACCGGTGAGGCATCGGCAGGGTGAATGGCGCTGTCCTGGTACTCAATCAAAACTACGAGCCGTTAAACGTCTGCAATGTGCGCAGGGCGATCGTGCTCGTCTTCGACGGCAAGGCCGAAATCCTCGAGGCCAACGGCCATCTGGTAAAGTCCGCGTCGCAATCCTTCCCCGCGCCGTCCGTGATCCGCATGGTGTACCTGATTCACCGGCCGCGCCCGCGCGTGAAGTTGTCGCGGCGCGAGGTCTTCATTCGTGACGGATATACCTGCCAGTATTGCGGGCGACAGTGTCATGACCTGACGATCGATCACGTCGTCCCAAGGTCGCGTGGCGGGCTGCATTCCTGGGACAATCTGGTCTCCGCATGCAAGCCGTGCAACCACCGCAAAGGGGGTAAACTCCCGGCGGAAGCGCGGATGGCATTGCGGAAGCAGCCGCTCGAGCCCCGTGCCGGGCGCTACTACACGATCGAGCGACGGATCGAGGGCACCGTGACGCATCAGTGGTCGAAGTTCCTGCCCGGGTTCACGCCCATTTCGGTCGGTTCGGCGAATGGACGAGGAGCGAGTCGCGCGGCGCGCTGATCTCGGTTTGCCGGTGAGACGGATGCCGATACAGCGCCCCGCGAGAGCGGGGCGTTTTCTTTGCCTCTGACAAAACCCTGACAGCCCCGCCCAACTCACAGGAGCCCGAATGCTTGACGTGCGATTGATCCGCGAAGATCCGGAACGCCTGAAAGCCGCGATCGCGACGACGTTTACCGATGCCCCTATCGGCGAGATCGTGACACTCGACGAGCGGCGCCGCGCGCTGCTCACCGACGTCGAATCGCTCAAGGCCGAGCTCAACGCGGGCTCGAAGGAAGTTGGCCGCACCAAAGACCCGGCCGAGCGGGAGTCGCTGATCGGGCGGATGCGCGAGCTCGGGGACCGCATCCGTGGACTTGACGAAGAGGTCAAGGACGTCGAGGCTCAGTTGCAGCGGCTGATGCTGCACGTCCCAAACGTTCCTCTCGAGCATGTCCCGGTGGCGCCTGATGAAAGCGGCAACGTAGTCGTCGCCGAGTACGGCGCGACGCGCGCATTCGACTTTGC
>JAHWJF010000293.1 GCA_019348515.1 Chloroflexota bacterium
TCGCAGCAGCGGACGCGACCCTACGGATCCGTCCTGGAGGCACGCTCACGGCAGCGATCAGCGCCGACCCGGTGAATCTCGATCCCCATCTTTCGTCAGCCCACTCGACCTTCCAAGTGCTCGAAAACGTCTACAACCAGCTGGTCGGACTCGACGATGATCTCCAGGTCGTTCCGGAGCTCGCCGAAAGCTGGACCGTCTCCGAGGACATGTTGACGTACACCTTCAAGATCCGGCAGGGGGTGACGTTCCACAACGACCGCGAGCTGACCGCGGAGGACGTCGTCTACTCCTACGAGCGCATCCTTGATCCCGAGACGCAGTCCGGGTGGGCCTACCTCCTGGAGCCGGTCGATTCGATCACCGCGCCGGATCCGCAAACGGTGGTCATCACCACGAAAGAGATCTACGCGCCGCTGCTGACCAAGCTTGCCGCGCAGGGCACGGCCATCGTGCCGCGGGAGGAGGTCGAGGCGGGGACCCTCGGTGAACAGCCGGTCGGCACCGGGCCGTTCGTCTTCGTCGAGTTCGTCCCGGCCGATCGCATCACCCTCCAGCGCAACGACAACTACTGGGAAGAAGGTCTGCCGTATCTAGACGAGATCATCTACCGGCCGATCCCGGACGAGATCGTCAAGCAGACCAACCTGGAAACGCAAAACGTCGACTGGGTGGACGCTGTGCCGGCGCAGGACGCCAATCAGTTGATGGAATCACCTGAGATTGTGGTCGAGAGCGTGCCCGCAAACACCTACTACTATCTCGGCGTGAACACGACACGCGAGCCGCTCAACGACAAGCGAGTCCGCCAGGCGATCTCCTATGCGCTCGACCGCGAAGAGATCGCGGCGATCGCCCTGTACGACCTTGCCGCCGCGTCTCAGAGCCCTATCCCGGAAGGGAACTTCTGGCGCTCCGAATATGCCCCGTATAGTCGTGACCTCGACAAGGCGCGGCAGCTACTGGAGGAGGCGGGCGTCGGCGACGGATTCGCCCTCGAGTTCATGCCCGCTCAGGACTACCCGGAAACCGTGCGATCAGCGGAAGCGGCGCAGGCCCAGCTTGCCGACATTGGAATCGACGCGACCTTGCGCCCCTTGGAGTGGAGCACCTGGCTCGACGAGGAAGGCCAGGGGAATTTCGACATCTACCTTTGCAGTTGGATCGGTTTGGTCGACCCGGACGACTATTTCTACGCTCAGCACCACACTGGAGAGATCTTCAATTTCACCGGCTACAGCAATCCCGAGCTCGATGAATTGCTCGACCAGGGGCGCCAGACTCTCGACCAGGAGGAGCGCAAGCAGATTTACGACCAGATTCAACAGATCCTGATCGACGATCTGCCCTATATCGTCACGTTCACAACGACAAACGTCGACGCCTGGCAACCGTACGTGCAGGGCTACACCACCCGTCCGGACTCGGCGGTCATCTTCAAGAACACCTGGCTCGACCAATAGTGGTCAGGGTCCCGGGGTCGGCTCGCCACAACCCGACCCCGAGACCCTGACCCCGGAGCGACCAGGTGCTGCGCTTCATCGTCCGCCGCCTGCTGCTGGTAATCCCGGTTTGCTTCGGGATCTCGGTTCTGGTTTTCCTGCTGATTCACCTCGTCCCGGGTGACCCTGCTCGGGTGATGCTCGGACTGCAGGCGAACGAGGAGTCGGTCGCCGCAATCCGGGAGCAATGGGGCCTGAACCGGCCGCTCCCGATCCAGTACGTCGATTGGGTATGGCGCCTGCTCCAGGGTGACCTGGGACGGAGCTACCTGACCAACGAACCGGTTTTCGCCGCTGTGCTCGGCCGGCTCCCAGCGACGTTGACGCTGGCCCTGGCCGCGTTCATCATCTCGCTCGTGATCGCCATCCCAATCGGGATCATCTCCGGCACGCGCCCCTACTCGACAGCCGATTATGGGGCGATGCTGTTCGCCCAGCTTGGCGTCGCCATTCCCGAGTTCTGGCTCGGGATCATGTTCATTCTCATGTTCTCCCTCTACCTTGGGTGGGTCCCGCCCTCAGGCTACGTCGGTTTTAGCGACAACCCGATCTCCTGGTTCCAACACCTCATCTTGCCCGCGCTCACCGTTGGCCTCGTCAACGGAGCCGTACTGACCCGGTTCTTGCGCTCGTCGATTCTGGAGGTGATGCACCAGGATTATGTCCGCACAGCGCGGGCGAAGGGTGTCGCCGAGCAGCGGGTCATCATGCTGCACGCGCTCAGGAATGCCTTGATCCCAACGATAACTGTGATCGGCCTGCAGTTCGCGTTCATGCTCGGTGGGGTCGTCGTCGTCGAAGTGATCTTCGCCTGGCCCGGAGTCGGCCGGCTGGCCCTCGACGCCATCCAGCGCCGTGACTACCCGATGGTGCAGGGCGCCGTGCTGGCGGTGGCGATCACCTTCGTGATCATCAATCTCCTTGTCGACATCGTCTATGCCGTTCTCGATCCACGGATCAAATACTGAGCGGAGCGGCCGTGGCAAACCCCGAGCGAGCCGGACGCGTCTGGCGATGAGATCGCCGGTGGTGCGTCATCCAATGCTAGAGTCCACGGGGGTCCCACGGTTGGCCCGTGGCGGGAGATGGCATACAGAACCAGCGAGGCGCGATGAAAGTTGAGCATGCGCTTCCGGCGCCCGGGCGCCTCGAGGAGGCTGGCAGACTCTCGGCCAGCCCGATCGAGCGGGTCCGCGACCTGTGGCGCATGCTGCGAAGGAGCAAGCTCGGCCTGATCGGTCTGGCCATCATCACCATCCTGGTGGTGCTGGCGATCATCGGCCCGGCCATCGCGCCATACGACCCGAACGATCTCGATGTGCGGCAGCGGTCCCTCCCACCGAGCATTAGCCACCCGTTTGGCACTGATGACCGGGGGCGGGACGTGCTGAGCCGAGTCCTCTACGGAGCACGGGTCTCGCTGCAGGTCGCCGCGATCGCCGTCAGCATCTCCGCGACGCTGGGAGTCTTGCTCGGCGCCGTCAGCGGCTACTTTGGTGGATGGGTCGACGAGCTCATCATGCGCTTTACTGATGTCTTGTTCGCCTTCCCCGGGATCCTTTTGGCCATCGCCATCATGGGCGTCCTCGGTCCCAGCGTGACCAACGCCATGATCGCGCTCGGGATCGTCTACACCCCGATCTTCGCCCGGATCACCCGCGCCTCAGTACTGGTGATCCGATCCGAGGTCTTCGTTGAGGCCGCCCAGACCAGCGGGGCAGGCGCGCCGCGCGTCGTAGTGCGCCACGTCATGCCCAATGTCGTAGCCCCGATCATCGTCGAGACGACCCTCAGCCTGGCCTTCGCCATCCTTGCCGAAGCAGCCCTTTCCTTTCTCGGACTCGGAACCCCACCCCCCGCACCAAGTTGGGGCCGGATGCTCAGCGAAGGGCGAAACTACATCCAGGACGCTCCCTGGATGGGTTTCTTCCCAGGACTGGCGATCGTCCTCTCCGTCATCGGATTCAATTTCCTCGGCGACGGGCTACGCGACGCGCTCGATCCTCGACTCAAAGGCGTGTTCGACACCTCACGGGATCGAGGCTGATCGCGTGGGCCAGTCCGCCGTGATCCCATCGCAACAGGATTCATTTGAGCTCGCGAGTCCCAAAGTGGAACGAATATCGAACGTAAACCAGCTCGCCTGGAGCGCGGCACTGCTCGGTGCCGGGACGATGACCCTCGAGATCGCGTTCACCCGATTGTTCTCGGTGCTTCTGTTTTACCATTATGTCTTCCTGGTGCTTGCCGTTGCCCTCCTTGGATTGGGGCTGGGGGCCGCGCTGGCGGCAATGCTTCCGGATCGGCAGCGTCGTTTCCAAGCGTATGCGGCTAGCTCTGCGACGCTGGCCGCCGTGTTTGCCGTGGTGTCGGTTGTCTTTTCCATCCGCGTCCTGCCACTCGACATGCCAGTGCTCCACGGCCTTGTCGTTCTTGTGCCTTTCCTCTTCCTCGGGATGGCCCTCTCGCTCCTTTTCGTGGCCGGGCCAGCGGCAAGCCCTCGCATCTACGGAGCAGACCTGGCGGGGGCCGCGGGGGGCGCCTTGCTCGGCTACGGCCTGCTCTACCTTGGTGCTCCTACGGCCATCCTGGCCGGGGCGGTGCTGATTGCGAGCGGTGGCCTGGTCGTGGGGCGGGCGATCGTGCCCGGCCGCGGCGGTCGCATCGCCTTGCTCGCATTGCTGACCGTCCTCTTCGCGCTGAACGCCACCCTCCAGCCCCTGGATGTCAATCTCCATCGCATTGCCAGAGGGAAGCCGTTAGGACAGTGGCTAGACGGCCGCCAGGCCGAGGTCGTGCACTCGGAATGGGATCCGTTCGGGCGCGTCGATGTGGTGCGAGTGCCGGATGAACCGCTCGAGCGGTACGTGTTCATCGACGGGGCGGCAGGCTCGGCCCTCCCCCGCTACCCCTCCGACCCCGGTCAGGAGACGAACCGGCTCACCGAGCTCGGCGCCTTCCCGTATCGGTTAGTCGAGGCCGAACGCGCGCTCATCATCGGCAGCGGCGGTGGGGTCGGCGTGCTCTATGCCCTCCTGTCGGGACTGGAAGACATCACCGCGGTCGAGGTCAGCCAGGGGGTGATCGACGCGGTTCGCACCGACGGGGAGTACACCGGATTCTTGTACGACCGGCCGGAGGTGACAGTTGCTGTGGAAGAAGGGCGCTCGTTTCTCGCCCGTGACCCCAGCCGTTACGACGTGATCGACCTGTCGCTGGTCGTCTCCCTGGCCACCGCACGCAGTGGCTATGCATTGACGGAGAACTATCTCTTCACGGAGGAGGCCTTCGCCAGCGTCCTCTCCCACCTCACGGACACAGGGATCGCGGCTGTCCGTCTCTATGACGATCCCACGCTGACGCGCGCGTTTATCACTGCCGCCACGACCATCCACAACGCGGGAGCAACTGACGCCGAGGCGGTGCGCCACCTTGCGGTCGTGTTCAACCCTGAGGAAGCCGATCGGTTCGGGACTGCCTTCTACCCGTTGCTCCTCATCAGTAAGCGCCCCATGACGGAGGAGGCCTCACGCGAGTTGACCGCCCGGGCAGAGACCCTTGGGTTCACCGTCATGTTCGCGCCGTTTACTCATGAGAACGGTGCTTTTGGCAAGGTCGCCAGGGGGGAGGCATCGCTGATTGACATCGAAGATGAGCTCACGGGCGGCGTCTTCACACCCCCGACAGATGCCCGTCCGTTCTTCTTCGAAATGACGGAAGGGTTGCCCAGGGCGCTCGTCGACGCCTGGATCGCGGTCGGCGTCGTGGTAGCCCTTGCCGTCGCGGGGTTGGCAATGGCAGCTCACCGCACCAGGGCGCCCCGGGCAATGACGCGGCGACTCGGACCGGCGCTCGTCTACTTCGCCGCGCTGGGTCTTGCC
>JAHWJF010000294.1 GCA_019348515.1 Chloroflexota bacterium
TGGAGTCACGACATGCCATTGCCTCTCGCGCTCTCGTATGCGCCATCGTTGTCGGGCAACGTCGAGAGCCTGGATGCGGACTTGCAGGTTCGGGCGCTCATTCAGCCTCAATCAGAGAGCGCCTTCGCAGCGGCGTTGGCCGCGCTCGCGAACCCGAATGTGGCGTATATTCTGCTTGTCCTCGGATTTCTTGGACTGTTCCTGGAGTTATCGAGTCCCGGCACCTCAATCCCGGGTGCCATCGGAGCCGTCTGCCTGATCCTAGCCGCCATTGGACTCTCTCAGCTCCCGTTCGACTGGCGGGGAGCACTGCTCATACTCGTGGCATTTCTGCTCTTCTTCGCCGACATCTTCCTGCCTTCCCTGGGACTCCTGACGCTTTCGGGGCTCGCCTTGCTCGTCGCGGGGTCATACGTGCTATTCGATGAGGCGCAGGGAGTATTCGTCAGCCGGCCGCTCATCTGGGCAATCGCGGCCAGCCTCGTGGCCATGTTCATTGTGATTGGCGGTTTTGCGCTGTCGGTCTGGCGACGCAAACCCACCACCGGCCGTGAAGGTCTCGTCGGCGCGGTCGGCACCGTGCGGAACGCGCTCGATCCGGATGGCGTCGTGTTCGTCTATGGTGAGCTCTGGCAGGCTACGGCGCCCGGAGACACCACCGCTGCAACGCCGCCGATTGCAGAGCGGGTGCCGGTGACGGTCACGGGGATGGACGGCCTCCGGCTTCTCGTGCGGCGGGCCACCGAAGCAGAGGTCGCCGCAGCCGGCGTTGCGGTAATCAATGACCTGCGCCCTACCACGAGTCAGGAGCCAGGGCTCTCACACGCAGACTAATTGTCAAGCGAGCAAGGACCAATGTTGCCGGGAAGTTCGTGATTTTCAGATCGGAGTGGCCCATATGAACTGGTCGCTGTTCGTGATCGTGCCGATCCTGCTCATTATCCTGATGGTGCTGGCGTCCACAATCAAGATTGTTAAGGAGTACGAGCGCGGCGTCGTCTTCCGCCTCGGGCGTCTTGTCGGTCCCCGCGGTCCCGGCCTCATCCTGTTAGTGCCATTCATCGAGCGGATGCAGAAGATTGACCTGCGTACGGTGACGCTCGACATCCCGGCCCAGGAGGTGATTACCCGCGACAACGTGACGGTTCGCGTCAACGCGGTTGCCTATTTTCGGGTCCTCGACCCGAATGCGGCGATCGTGAACGTCACGGATTACAACCGCGCCACATCGCAAATCGCCCAAACGACCCTGCGCTCAGTCCTGGGACAAGGGACCTTGGACGATCTCCTCTCTGAGCGCGACAAGATCAACGAGCAACTGCAGAGGATTATCGACGAGCAAACCGAGCCGTGGGGCGTAAAGGTGAGTATCGTCGAGGTCAAGGACGTCGAGTTACCGCAGACGATGCAACGAGCGATGGCTCGCCAGGCGGAAGCCGAGCGTGAGAAGCGGGCGAAGGTGATCCACGCCGAGGGCGAACTGGAGGCCAGTCAGAAGCTCGCTCAGGCGGCGGTGATCATCGACCAGAATCCGCTCGGCATTCAGCTTCGCTACCTGCAAACACTTACGGAGATCGGCGCGGAAAAGAACACCACCGTTGTCTTTCCACTCCCCATCGATCTCATAGCGGGCTTGTTCCACCGAAACGGGCAGACCGAGCTGGCTCCGGCGCCGAGTACGCCGGGCGGCTCCACGCAAATGTAACGCGTAGGGCGACTCGAACCTCCCCAGCCGAGATCCCGAGAAGCGGGAGCCACGGCGCTTGCTCCCTCGATCACGCCTCGTCCCTTCCCGTGGCTGTCACGCGGAGGGGACGTGAATCGTCTCCTGATTAACGGCATTGGTTGCGACCGCCGGGGCTCGATGCCGTCGCGCCCTGGACCGGGTTCGCCCAGTTCATTCTCAGGAGGTGTATCCGAATGACAATCCGCGGCGATTCACTGAGACAATCGCCTCGTTACCGCATCCGAGCCAATCTCCCTGCATCAGACCGCTCAGTTCTGGAGGGCGCCGTGGCCGACAGCGGTCCATTCTTGGAGCATCGATCGCTGCTCTTTTCGATTGCCTACCGCATGCTCGGCAGCGTCGTTGACGCCGAGGACGCGGTACAGGAGACCTACCTGCGCTGGCGGCGGGCAACCGGGAACGGCGAAGAGATACGGTCACCAAAGGCGTGGCTGACGACCATAATCAGCCGCGTCTGCCTCGATCAGCTTGGCTCGGCCAGAGCGAAACGGGAGCAATATGTCGGGCCGTGGCTGCCCGAGCCGTTGGCCGGATCCTCACCCGACGTCGCGGACACCGTGGCCGATTTCGACTCACTCTCGCTGGCGTTCCTGGTACTCCTCGAATCACTCTCCCCGAAGGAGCGCGCCGTCTTCCTCCTGCACGATGTGTTTGGCTACGACTTCGCGTCGATCGGCGAGATCGTCGGGGAAAGCGACGCGTACTGTCGCCAGCTTGCCAAACGCGCCCGAGAGAAGATGGCAGAGCGGCGGCCCCGTTTCGAGGCGAATCAAGCTCAGCGAGAACGGCTCACCGCCGATTTCCTGCGCGCTGTTTCTGACGGTGACATGCTCGCCCTCATCGAGACGTTGACCCATGACGCGACGGTCTTCTCCGACGGCGGCGGCAAGGTCAATGCGGCCCGCAAACCGGTTGTAGGTCGAGAGAAAGTCGCGCTGTTCCTCACGAATCTGGCCCGTCGCGCCTCCGAAGAGACACGTTTCCGCGTCGAACCGATCAACGGCCAACCCGGCATTGTGACCCTGGTCGATGGCGTCGTGCGTAACGTCGTCACGTTCGATTTCGCGGACTCCGGCATCCGAACCATCTACATCGTCGTCAACCCCGACAAGCTACGGACTGTTGCCTCCGCCTTGACCGGCGTCACTCACGCCGCCGAACCACATTCTTGAACGTACCGTGCGCACTGGCTGGAAAGGAATTCACCATGTCAGCGGTCTTCGTTACCGGTGCGACCGGCGTACTCGGCCGGACCACCATTCCTCTTTTGCTCGCGGCCGGATACAGCGTGCGAGCACTCTCGCACTCCGAGTCGAACGACGCCGCAATCCGCGCTCTCGGCGCTGAGCCCGCCCGAGGCGACCTGTTCGATCAGGTTTCGCTAATACGGGCGATGACGGACGCGGATGCCGTGCTCCACCTGGCTACCAGAATCCCGCCGAGCTCCAAGATGCGGCGCCTCTCGGCATGGATAGAGAACGATCGCATTCGCGCTCAAGGCACGCAGAACCTCCTCGATGCCGCGCTTGCGACCAATGTTCAGGTCTTCGTCTATCCCAGCTTCGCATTCGTCTATCCCGATAGCGGCGATGCGTAGATCGACGCGGCGTCAACTCCAGTCGATCCGATCGACATACTGCGCTCCACGATTGCCGCGGAGCAAGAGGTCGCCCGCTTCGCGGCGGCCGAAGGCGATGGAGCACGGCGCGGGGTTGCGTTGCGGCTCGGTGGGCTATCCGGGAGCGCTCTCCCTTCTACGATGGAGCAACTCTAGTGGCCCGGCGTGGGGTCTCGATGTTTGGGAGCGCCTCAGATGCCTTCACCCCGATGCTCTGGATCGCCGACGCGGCTACGGCAATGTTGGCGGCGCTCGAGCGTGCTCCCTCGGGGCTTTACGACGCCGTCGACGATGAGCCGTTGCGCCAGCGGCAAATCAAGCAAGCGCTCGCCGCGGCAGTGGGTGGGCGGAGACTGATCTCTCTACCGACTTGGCTCGTTCGGCTGATGGCGGGACCAACAGGCGCGGCGCTAACCAGAAGCCTGCGCATCTCGAACCGGCGGTTTCGCGATGCGGCTGGTTGGGCGCCGGCTGTGCGAAACGCCGCTGAGGGTCTCGACCTGGTCGCCTCTGCCAGCGCCCTCTCCGGACGTCAGCATGTTCCGGCCGTCGTGCGGGTTGGACTCGTGTTGATGGCGCTTTTCACGCTGCTGACTGGGATTCAGCAACAATTTGCCCCTGGTTCGTTCTATGACAATTTCCCCGGGTTCGGCATGCGGTGGGTCTCCGTCGATGGTCCGTATAACGAGCACCTGCTGCGCGACCTGGGCGGGGTGAACCTCGGCCTTGCGGTGCTCGTCCTGTTCGCAATTGCCCGTCCGGCAGCGGGACTCATCCGCGCGGTTGCCGTGGCCATGCTGATCGCCCAGGTCCCGCACTTCATCTATCACGCTGCGCACCTTGACCTCCTTCCGACAACCCTTGATCGCCTGTTGCAGACCGCAGCACTTACGCTGGCGGTGTTCGTTCCCCTTATTGTGCTGATTGGCGCGAAAGGTAGCGGCCAGGTGCGTAAAGCTTTGTCACCTCAGCCGACTGGCGCTGACGCCAACAAGGATGCGCCACGTCCATGCCTCATCGCGTCCACACGTTGACACATCCGTCGCCATTCTGGCCGCTGAAGGCCAGAATGGCGGTTCCTTCCGGAAACAATCCTGCCCGCACCCTGGAATCATATCGAGCAGTCCATCCATGCAAGCAAAATGAGCAATGTATTCGTCACTGGAGCGATCGCCATTGTCGGAAATGCCACGACCTGACAACGGTCGCTACCGCCCACATGGAGCGGGCGGGTGCCTGATGGTCACGTTTCAACTCGCCTCGCTACAATTGGCTGGTGCCAACGGTTGCAAACGAGTCTTCCCTAGTCGAGAACGATCCGACATCTATGTTCCGATGCCGAGTTTCATGCACCTGTTGATCCCGGTGTCGGCGTCGATACCGCACACCAGACGGTTGCAGCACGTGTCGTCCTCGCCCGGAAAACAGTTGGACCCTTCGTGCAAACAGCACCGTTTCCGGCCACCGGGTCCGGTCTCGCAGATCAGGTGAGGATTATCGTTGCCCAACCTCTGATGACAGCAATCAAGGGATGACTCGCAGGTCCCGCCCGAATGATTGCAGCACCTCTTCTCCTCATCGCTGCAGTGCAACGTACCGCTACAGCCTATGCCGCAGCAGTCCAGGGAGCCGCAACATTCATCAGGGTGGTGGCAGGTCTTTTTCGGGGGCTGGCAGATGAAGATGGCATCGGTAGGCACGCACGCGCCGGTGAAGTCATCACATTGGAGCCCGCCGCAGCACGAGTCGGGGCCCGAGGTCGCGCAGTAACTTCCTTGCCGTAGACAGCACCGTTTCTGGTCGTGGCCAGGGCTGGCCTTGCACTCGGTGGTTCCAAAGCAGCAGTCGCTGGTCTGCTCGCAGGGCTCGTTTATCGCCTGACAACAGGTCGCCCCTTCTCCGCATCACGTCCCGGCGACGCAGTTCCCCGAGCAGCATTCGCTCGATCCTGTGCAAGCCTGACCGGCCACTGTACATGGGGGGCCGGGCCCGCACCGGAAGCTTCGGTCA
>JAHWJF010000295.1 GCA_019348515.1 Chloroflexota bacterium
GGTTCGTGCCGGTGACCGGTAACGGTATCGTGGGCTGGATCTCGGTCGACCTGCTGGCCGAGGGCGGCGTTTCGGCAGCTCCCTTGCCGGCACCGGTTCAGGAACCAGCGGCAACCCCGCCAACCAGCGACGTCGCCGTCCCACCATCTGCCGCCGCGCCAGTCGTGGATCCCGTCGCTCCAGTCACGGATCCCGTCTCCGCGGCCGCGCCCGCAACCCCTGCGCCCGCGCCCGCGGCGGCCAGTAGTGAGAGCACCGGGATCGCCTGGCCGATGTCCGGCGGCGAGTGGGAAGTGGTCCAGGGATACAACAACGGTACGCACACGAACCGCAGTGCTTTTGCCCAGTACAAGTACTCGCTCGACTGGGCCAGAGTCGACGGCAATACCGCCGGTCAACCGGCCTTCGCCCCGGTGTCGGGATCGGTCCGTTGGGTCGACCGCGGCAGCGGAGGCATGCTTGTCGACGCCGGCAACGGCTACGGCGTTGCCGTCTTCCACGTCACGATCGATCGTGGCCTCGCCCGTGGTGGCAGCGTCGAGCGCGGCCAGCGGATCGGAACGATCTCCGGACCTGGCGGTGATGGGTTCATATCGATGGCCCACATCGACATCACCGTTTGGCGACTCGTCGATGGAGGCCACGAGGCAGTTCCGTTCGTCGGTCCCAATGCCATCGCCGGGCAAGAGTTTCCCGACTCCGGCGGTACGAATCAGCACATGGGGGCCAGGGTTACCCCATAAGCTGATTGCCGGGTCGATGCGCGTTGCGCTTCGGATGCCCGTGCGCCATCTGGATCTGTGGCTAAAGCACTTCCTCACCTACGAGCGCGTGCGGTTCCGGCGATGACTGGCGCGGCCCCGTCGTGGCGACCGGAGGTCACGAGCGTCGGGACACGAATTTCACCCAGGCGGGGATGATGTCCCAGGTCTTGAGCGTACCGATCGCGTGCAACTCGCCCGGCCCATTCATCATGTGAAAGACCTCTGGATTGCGATAGATGGCGTCGAACGTGCACTGTACGTACTCAGGCAGGGGATCGACCCGGCAGACGTGCCGCGCGTAGAAGAGATCCATGGCGGCCTTTATTCGGGGCTGTCAACTGTCCCTGCTGCCTCATGATGGAGCAGCGTGTCCCGCACGTCTGGCGGCAGATCCTCCCGCAGCCGGTTGGCCTCCTCTACCCACTGGATCATGCTGGCCGGCGAGCTGCCGACTGTTAGACTCTCCAACCCTCGGGGCTGAGTGAGGGCATATTCCATCCCCAGCTTGCCCCCACGACTGCCCCAGGAGATGGATGCGATCGAGTGCCAGTTCCTCACGGAGAGCGTTTACCTCGTCGACGTAGAGGTCGACTGTCCACATCTCGGGCTTCGATTCCGGAATGCTCCACCGGCCGCAACCGAGCTGATCGTAGAAGATGACCCGACGGCCGGTATCGGCCATCGCCTGCAATGACTCTAGGTAATCGTGCCCTGCGCTAGGACCGCCATGCAGGCAGAGCAGTGGGAATTTGCCCGGGTCTTCACCCGCCCCGACGATGCGGTACCAAGTTTGATACACCCTGAACGGCATCGTCCCATCCTGTACTGCAATCGCGGCGCTTACCCAATCATCCTGCTCGAATCTTCGATCGCATCGCCTGCCCTCGATCTTCGGATAGCGACGACGCATGGCGAAACGCTTCACCTCTGCCGCCCGCGGCGGGTCTTGAAAGCGGCGGATTCCGGCCTACCCCCAAAGAGGACTCGTGCGTTCCGCGGAATGACACGCGTCTTGCCCAGCGCCGTGGTCCCATGGCCGAGTTGGCCCTGCTCTCCCGCGTTACCGCAGTGCCGGTAGCACCCGCTCGCCGAAGACCTCGATAAACTCCTGTTGGTTGCGGCCGACATTGTGCAGATAGACGTGCTCGAAGCCGAGCTCCAGATCGCCACGCAACCACTCCAGGTGACGCTCGACGTTGGAAGAGACGCGTACGTACTCGGCGACGTCCTCTGGGCGAACGAAACGCGCGGCCGCCTCCAGCTGTTGCGGCGTGCGTAGACGTTCGTTCACGACACCCGGAAAGATTGGCTCCCGCCACTGATCGTAGGCATTGGCCAGCGCCTCATCATCAGTCCTGGCGTAGGAGAGGTGGCATTGCAGGTACAGCGGCTTGCCTTCGCCCCCACCGCGGTGGAACGCCTCCACCAGCTTCCTGAGCCGGTCGCCAGGGGCATTGATCGTAATAAATCCGTCCGCCCAGCCGCCGACGAACTCCGCGGTCGCCTCGCTCAAAGCCGGTCCGATGATGGCCGGTGGTTTCGGCGGGAGGGTCCAGAGCTTGGCCTCCTCGACGCGAAACTGGCCGAAATGCGTTACCGTCTCTCCGGCCCACAGCGCGCGGATGACGTCGACGCACTCCCTCAGACGCGCGTTGCGCTCCTCCTTAGTCGGCCAGCGCTCTCCAGTGATGTGCTCATTGATCGCCTGACCGGTGCCCAGCGCGACCCAGAAGCGCCCGGGGAACATCTCCGCCAGAGTTGCCGCCGCCTGGGCAACGATCGCCGGGTGGTAGCGATAGCCCGGGGCGTTGACCACACCGAGTGGCAGCGAGGTCGCCTGCAAGGCTGCACCCAGCCACGACCAGGCGAACCCGGAGTGTCCCTGCCGTTCGCTCCAGGGCGCGATGTGGTCCGAGCACATCGCGGCGGCGAAGCCCGCCTGCTCGGCGGCCTGCACACAATCCAGCATCTCGCTTGGCGGGAACTGCTCGTGGGACGCGTGATACCCGACCGTCGCCATGCTTCCTCCACTGGTAACGATGGGTGCTTGACGGAACCCTGATGACTCACGTGTGGTAGCCAGGGCGAGGCCATCAGTCCTCGCCGAGACCCCGAGCCCAGGACGGCAACTTGCGTGCCAGCCCGGCTCCGGTGCACCCGGCAACGCCGCGGGTGGCATGCGGGGTGCAAGCCAGATCTGGTGATCTGTCCAACGCCTGGCCCGTACTTGCCGATGAGATGGGACTATTGAGGAGTTTGCATGGGACTGCGCGACCAATGGTACGAGAATGCCATCTTCTACTGTCTGGACGTGGAAACCTACGCCGACTCCGATGGCGACGGCGTTGGCGACTTTACCGGGTTGACGCGACGGCTCGACTACATCGCCGGTCTTGGGGTGACCTGCCTCTGGCTCATGCCCTTTTACCCATCACCCGGTCTGGACGACGGCTACGACGTTGCCGACTACTGTGCTATCGATCCCCGGTTGGGGAGCATGGCCGACTTCAGCGAATTCGTGATCGAGGCGCAGGAACGGGGCATCCATGTCATCATCGATCTGGTGCCCAACCACACATCCGACACGCACTCCTGGTTCCAGGCGGCGCGGCGGGACCCTCAATCGCCGTACCGTGGCTACTACGTCTGGCGCGAAGACGACCCCGGCGACACCAGCGATCAGGTGGTATTCCCCGGAGAGCAAAAAGGGATCTGGACGTACGACGAGGAGGCGAAGGCCTATTACCTCCACCACTTCTACGCCTTCCAACCGGATCTCAACTTCGTCAATCCCGCCGTGCGGAATGAGTTCCGCAAGATCATGGGGCTCTGGCTGGATCTTGGAGTCGCCGGATTCCGCATCGACGCCGCGCCGTTCTTGATCAATCTTACCGGGGTGAAGGAAGCTGACGTCTTAGCCCCGGCCCATGCGTATCTGCAGGAGCTGAAGGACTTCGTTACCGTCCGCAGAGGCAACGCTATCCTTTTGGGGGAGGTCGATGAGGGGCTCAGCACCATTGCCGACTATTTCGGCGGTGGCAACCAGCTCCAGGCGCTGTTCAACTTCCCACTCAACCGCTACGTCTTCCTGGGATTGGCCCAGAAGAGCGCCGACCCCATCAGGTTCGGCATCCAGCAGCTACCCACCATTCCCGACAGTGGGCAGTGGCTGAATTTCCTGCGCCATCATGACGAGCTGAACCTGTCACGGCTGACGAAAGACCAACGGGAGCAGGTCTTCGCCGCGTTCGGTCCCGACGCGGAGATGCAGATCTACGGACGCGGTTTGCGCAGGCGCCTGGCTCCGATGCTCTGCGGCGACCAGGAGCGCATCCGCCTCGCCTACAGCGTGCTTTTCAGCCTTCCGGGCGCCCCAATGCTCTTCTACGGTGAAGAGATCGGGATGGGCGAGCAAACTTTACTTCCCGGCCGGCTGAGCGTGCGGGCGCCGATGCAGTGGACCTCATATGACAATGGAGGCTTCTCGACCGCTCCGATCGAGCGCCTCGTGCGACCGATCGTCTCTGAAGGCGACTACAGCTTCGAGCGGGTCAGCGTCGCGGCAGAGCGCAATGATTCGGGTTCGCTGCTCAACTGGATGGCCGCCTTGATCCGAACGCGGCGAGAGTGCAGCGAGATCGGCTCCGGAAAGTGCCAGGTTCTCGATATTGGGAACGACGATGTCCTTGGTCTCCGCTACGACGATCCCAACCATGACAGTGCGATCGTGGTGCTGAACAACCTCTCGCCAGATCGCCACACCATCGCTCTCGACTTAACTGAGCGGGAGATCGTGACGGCCACCAACCTCTTCGCCGATCGTCAGTACGAGCCGATCGATCCGAAGCGCCAGCGGATACGGTTCAACGGGTTCGGCTATCGCTGGCTGCGGCTCGGCGGCATCCACTGAGTTATCCGGTGGCGAATCAGGATCCTGCTACGGACTCCGGGTAATGAACACCGGACCCGCTGACATTTCTGCGCCGTTCCCTCGCTTCGCGGCGCACTGTGCAAGGTGTCGGCGGAATGGGTGCCGAGGACCGGGGTGAGAGCGTGCGCCGCGATGTGCATGATTACCCACACTCCCGATGAGAACGTCACCACCTTCGCCATCTTTGCCACCTTTGCCAAGTTCGCCACCTTCAACACCTTTGACATCTTCCCGGAACTCTGTCAAATGCCCTGTGATTAGCCTTGAAGTATCGGCTCGTCACGACGCTGACGGGCAGCCAGCTTGAGGCCGGCGTCACGTCCGGACCTCGCTTCACACTATGATCTAGGATGAACGTCGGTAGGAATGCTTGAGCACAGAAAACATGATCGGTCTGAAAAAAGGCAAAGTACAGGTTGTTCCTCACCACGTGGGATGGCGTGACCTATTCGAGCAAGAACGGGGTGTCATCCACGAGCGGATCGGGCGCCACGTGCTGGATATTCAGCACGTGGGAAGCACCGCGGTGCTCGGTCTCGAAGCGAAACCGATCATTGACATTGCCGTGGCGGTTGCCTCTACCGCCGCGATTCCACAATGTAGGAAGCCACTTTGCGACGTCGGCTATATCGATCGCGGAGATTGCGGCATGGAGGGTGGCTACCTCTTCGTG